>CAYYEC010000380.1:0-4333 GCA_964470745.1 uncultured Eubacteriales bacterium
TGAATTTAAAGATAATTGCAGTAAACCATAATCCAAATTTTCTGATAAAAAACAATATACAGAAACTTGGATCAGGAGAAACTGTTATTCAAATAAACAGAGATCCCAGACTAAATACAAAATTTATTAATCTAATAACGATATTAGATAGTGGAGATTATCTTGTACTCAATGCGCCAATGCAAGTATTAAGAGAGAGTGCAGATATAGCAAACACTTTCTTTTTATTTACAGGAATTGTTACAATTTTTATTGGTAGCATTATTGCATTAGTGTTTTCAAAAAAATTTACAAACCCCATTTTAGAATTAAGTGATATTGCTCAAAAAATGTCTAATCTTGATTTTAGTAAAAAATATAAATCTAATACAAATGATGAGATAGACCAATTGGGAAACAGCATAAATTCCCTTTCAGAACAGCTGGATAAATCTATATCAAAACTAAAAGACGCTAATAAGAAATTAATAGAGGATATTGAGAAGGAGAGAAAAATTGATGAAATGAGGAAAGAATTTATTTCAAATGTATCTCACGAATTAAAGACTCCCATCTCATTAATACAAGGCTATGCAGAAGGATTAAAAGTAAATGTAATTGAGGATGAAGAAAACAAAAATTTCTATTGTGATGTTATAGTGGATGAATCAAGAAAGATGGATAAAATGGTAAAAGAGCTGCTTGACTTATCTCAAATTGACTCGGGATATTATAAATTGGACAAAACATACTTCGATATTTGCTTATTAGTACAGCATTTAGCTGATAAATATGAGCCGATTTTCAAGGAAAAGCATATTATTGTGTATATAGAAAAATGTAATAACATAAATGTTTATGGAGATGTTGTAAGAATAGAGCAAGTTTTAGTTAATTATATAAATAATGCAATTAATCATATAAATAGAGAAAGAACTATGAAAATAAAAATTGAAGAAAAGCAAGAAAAAGTAAAGATTTCAGTTTCTAATACCGGTAAGCATATTCCTGATGAGTATAAAGATAAAATTTGGCAAAGTTTCTATAAGGTGGACAAAGCAAGAACAAGAAGTTATGGGGGTACAGGATTAGGATTATCTATTGTAAAGGTTATTCAAGAGCTTCATGGAAATAATTATGGAGTAGAAAATATTGAAAAGGGGGTAGAGTTCTGGTTTGAAATAGATAAAGAGTAGGTAAATATTTCATGGCGCCTAAGTCTAAAGGTTTTGTCACAAAAAAAATTTACTTGAATATACTAATAGTAATAGACCATATCGTAAGTGGGAAATAAGCAGACGGTATGCAGAAGACTATATTTCCCAAAACAAGCTTTGAAAAATATGGTTATATATGGGGGTACATAATATGAGAATATTAGTATTAAAAATGCCTAAGTTTCTCGGAAAATTACTAAAAAAGGTACTGGGAATGTAAAAAAATCGAGGGGACGGTTCTTGTGATTCCAAGATTTAAATCATAAGAACTGTCCCCTCGATTTTATCTTTATATTGCTCTTGTAACCTTGTTTGAACGTAAACACCTTGTGCAAACATTTTTTCTTTTAGTAGCTCCATTTTCAACAACTCTAACTTTTCTTACATTTGGTTTCCAGGTTCTATTAGATTTTCTATTAGAGTGGCTGACACTTAAACCAAAAACCATATCTTTACTACATACTTCGCATTTTGCCATTTATAACTACACCTCCTTTAGACTGGAGAAAATACTTTCTGCTAATATAAATCTACAGCAGTAATTATTTTAACATATATAAGGCAAAATTCGCAAGTTTTTTTTATATATTCTCTAAATATATAGAAAAAAATTTGTATTTGTATTAGAATATTTAACATAAAATAACACAATGCTAAAGGTTTTGATAACTATGAGTAAAAATATTGATGAACTATTAAAAAAACCAATAGAGTATCTAAAGGGTGTAGGAGAAGCTAGAGCCAAGTTATTTCATAAGCTGAATATCTATAATGTGTTTGACGTTATTAGTTACTATCCTAGAGAATATGAAGATAGGAGCAGCATAAAGAGTATAGGTGAGTTGAAAGATGGGGATTCATGTTCTTTTGAGGGAACTATAAGCTCTGAAGTAGTTGAATACAAAGTAAGAAAAGGATTAACAATATATTCTGCAACAATTTATGATGGACTAAATGCAATTAAAGGAGTTTGGTTTAATCAGCATTATATAAAAAACATTTTTAAAATAGGAGAAAGATACGTATTTTATGGGAAGATCGCAAGGAAATACGGAAAGTTTGAAATAAATAGTCCTGTATATGAAAAAATTGAGGATACAAAAACGAAAAATATGTGTAGAATAGTGCCAATATATCCTTCAACGTTTAAATTGACACAGAATAGCATCAGAAAGATTATAGCTGCTTCCTTGGAATTGACAACTGGCAGCTTTGAAGAAATAATTCCAAGATGGATTAGGGAAAAATACAAATTAAGTGAAATAAATTATTCAATAAACAATATACATTTTCCTGAAAGTGAAAAAGATTTTGAAAATGCCAGGTATAGGTTGGTATTTGAAGAATTGCTCTTATTTCAGCTGGGGCTTTTTAGCATTAAAAGCACAGTCCAGGATGATAAAGAAGGTATAAAATTTAATCCAGCAAAGAAGGTAGATTTGTTAATAAAAGAGTTACCTTTTAAACTTACCAATGCTCAACAAAAAGTTTGGCAAGAGATAAATAAAAACATGGAAAGCAAAAGCGTTATGAATAGGTTGGTACAAGGTGATGTAGGCTCTGGAAAAACTGTTATAGCTATGCTTGCTTTATTAAAGGCCATTGAAAATGGATATCAGGGTGTACTTATGGTTCCTACTGAGATATTGGCAGAACAGCACTATCAATCTATCAAAAGAATGTTTGAGAAATTGGAAATAAATGTTACGTTATTGGTTGGAAGTGTAACTAAAAAACAAAAAAATCTTATAAAAGATGAAATTAAGGAAGGAAAAATACACGTTGTTATTGGGACTCACGCGCTTTTGGAAGATGATGTTGAATTTAAAAAACTAGGAATTGTTATTACAGACGAGCAACATAGATTTGGAGTGAGGCAAAGAGCGGCTTTAAACAGAAAAGGAGAAAACCCTGATGTACTTGTAATGACTGCAACGCCGATTCCAAGAACACTTGCATTAATATTATATGGAGATCTTGATATATCAATAATAGACGAGTTACCTCCAAATAGGAAGCCCATAGAAACCTATGCAGTTGATAATTCTATGAGAGATAGAATTAATAAATTCATTGGGAAGAAGGTGTCAGAAGGAAGGCAAGTATATATTGTATGTCCTCTAGTTGAAGAGTCAGAAGCAATAGAAGCCAATTCTGCAACAGAAATAGCGGAGAGAATTGCAACAAAGGATTTTAAAAATTATAATGTAGGATTAATACATGGAAAAATGAAAGCCAAAGACAAAGATGATATAATGAAAAAGTTCTCAATGGGCACAATTGATATCTTAGTATCTACAACAGTAATTGAAGTAGGTGTTAATGTGCCAAATGCGTCTGTAATGATAATTGAAAACTCTGAAAGATTTGGGTTAGCACAATTGCACCAGTTAAGAGGACGTGTAGGCCGAGGAGAGTACCAGTCTTATTGTATCTTATACAATGAAAGTGAGAGTAAAATTTCAAAAGAAAGAATGAATATCATGACCAAAACAAATGATGGATTTGTTATATCAGAAAAAGACTTAGAAATAAGAGGCCCTGGAGATTTTTTTGGAACGCGGCAGCATGGTATTCCGCAATTAAAAATAGCAAATTTGTATAGAGACATAGAAGTATTAAAAACAGTTCAAGACATAGCAGTAAAAATACTAGAAGAAGATAAATTAATGGATTCAGAGGAAAATATAAGGATGAAGAATAAAATGGTAGAAATTTTTGGTAGTAAAATCAAGGAGCTAAGCTTTAATTAGCAGTAGTGCTCTGTAACGCGTATTGTTTATGGTATGCAGACCATAAATCAAGGAAGTAAATAATGGAACCATGAAATAGAAGCATTACAAACTACTAGGGCTTGTAAAATTTGACATACTCTATAAATTCCGCCTTTTGCAAATATCAGCAGCTAATTACACGGCGAAAAAGAGTTGGTAAATATTTTATGTCGCCTTAAATAAGGGTTGACAATTTTAAGCTATGATATAAAATAACATTGTGCATGGTGTTTTGCAATAAATCATTTTAGGAAACAGTATATATTTTTGGAGGCGTTTAATATTTTACGTGTGATATCAGGGATAGCAAAAGGTCATAAATTAAAAACCTTAAAAGGAGATAATACAAGGCCAACCTCAGAT
>CAYYEC010000381.1:0-4331 GCA_964470745.1 uncultured Eubacteriales bacterium
TACACTGTTTAATTTTCAAAGTCCAATTTGTTTTACGTTAGTAAAATCAATTACCCCTATTTCGGTCTGATTTTTGACCAAACGTTTTTACTAAGTAAAATACCTTACTTCTGTTTCGGCCCATTTTCTAGCCAAAGATTTGGCTGTTTTTCAGCCTTGTCACCAATTTTAAGTGACCGCTCTCTCGAGCGCTTATACATCTTACCACGCTGCTTTTTCTTTGTCAACACTTTTTTAAAATATTTTTAATTTTACATAAAATACTTATTTATGTTAACTAAGATTTCGCCATTTTGTGTGATTTGCTTTCGCTCATCAGAAGCAGCTTTAATAATATAACATTAACATATATAACTTTTCAACTTTATTTTATCTTATTTTGTATCATATATTTAATTTATATACAATATACTTATATTTTCAGACTATTTTAATGTGATACTTTGTTTTTCTTGACATAAAGTATAAAAAAAGAAGATAGTCACATTACCTTCTTTTTTTATGTATACATCATATTTAATTTTATTATTTTTAGTATATAAAAAATACCTATAAATAGCCTTTACTCCTGAACTTCATTTTCTACATCCTCATATAAACTATTTTCTTCTACTTCTTCTGTTTCTTCTATTTCTTCATCATCTTCTTCACTTTGTATTCTTGCAATGCTAACAACCTTATTACCTTCGCTTACTCTCATCAAAGTTACCCCTTGAGTTGCTCTGCCAAGAATACTTATTTCGGATACTTTTAGTCTGATAATAGTTCCATCTGAGCTTATTAGTAAAAGATCGTCTGCCTCATTAACAAGTTTTGTACCAATTATTTTACCTGTTTTTTCAGTTACTCTATATGTTAATATTCCTTTTCCACCTCTGGACTGAATTTTGTATTCATCTAATTCAGTTCTTTTTCCAAAACCATTTTCAGTTACAACTAATAATGTTGTATCTTCAATAAAAGATAGCATACCTATTACTCTATCATCTTCTTCTAATTTTATACCCCTGACTCCTTGTGAGGTTCTCCCCATAGGCCTAACATCAGATTCATTAAATCTTATAGCCATACCATTATGAGTTATAAGATTAATATCTTTGCTACCATCTGTTAATCTTACTCCTATAAGCTCATCATTTTCTCTAAGCGTTACTGCAGCAAGTCCACCTTTTCGAATATTTTCATATGCTGCAAGAGATGTTTTCTTAACTACTCCATTCTTTGTTGCTAGCACAAGATAAAAATCTTCATTAAACTCTGAAACAGGTATAATAGTATTTATCTTCTCATCTGCATCCAATTGAAGTAGATTGACAATTGCAGTACCTTTAGCTTGTCTACCTGATTCAGGTATTTCATAAGCCTTTAATCTATATACCTTTCCTTTACTTGTGAAAAATAATATATAATTGTGTGTTGAAGTAATAAATATCTTCTCCACAAAGTCATTTTCTCGAGTACTAAGAGCAGTTATCCCTTTTCCGCCTCTTCTTTGACTCTTGTATGTATCAGCAGGAAGTCTCTTTATATATCCGTAGTGCGTTAAAGTTATTACACTTTCCTCTTCCTGTATTAGATCTTCCATATCAATATCACTTTCATCAATAATGATTTTTGTTCTTCTTTCATCTGCATATTTATTTTTTATTTCTATTAATTCTTCTTTTATTATTCCTAATACCATATATTCATTTGCTAATACTTCCTTATAATAGCTTATCTTTTTCATAAGCTCATTATATTCATTTTCTAACCTTTCTCTTTCTAAACCTGTAAGCCTTCCTAGTCTCATATCAATGATGGCTTGTGATTGCTTTTCGCTAAGATTAAATCTATCCATTAATCCTTGTTTTGCAATTGTTTCATTTTTAGAACTTCTAATTATATTTATTACTTCGTCCAAATTATCTAACGCTATTTTTAAACCTTCTAAAATATGTGCTCTCGCTTCAGCTTTATCAAGCTCATATTTAGTTCTTCTTCTAATAACATCCTGTTGATGTTCTATATAATAATCAATTGCATTTCTTAAATTTATTACTTTAGGATCAAATGTTTTGTCTTTATTTTGTACCAGGGCAAGCATATTTACATTGAATGAATCTTGTAATTGAGTGTTTTTATATAGTTGATTTAATACAACATTAGCATTAGCATCTCTCTTTAACTCTATTACTATTCTCATGCCTGTCCTGTCAGATTCGTCTCTTAAGTCTGATATTCCCTCAAGCTTTTTGTCTTTCACAAGGCCTGCTATTTTTTCTATTAATCTAGCCTTATTAACTTGATATGGAAGCTCAGTTACGACTATTCTCTGCTTATTGTTATTTATTTGCTCAATAGCAGCCTCAGCTCTTACTACTACTCTGCCTCTTCCTGTTCTATATGCTTCTTTTATTCCACTTTTTCCAACAATAGTACCTCCCGTTGGAAAATCCGGTCCTTTTATTATTTTATTTAAATCATCAATAGTTATTTCAGGGTCGTCTATTACTTTTATAATACCATCAATTACTTCTCCTAAGTTTTGAGGAGGTATGTTTGTTGCCATACCTACTGCTATACCAGAAGAACCATTTACTAATAAATTTGGAAATCTTGAAGGTAAAACCACAGGCTCAATTTCATGTTCATCAAAATTGGGCTTAAAATCTACAGTATCTTTATTTATATCTCTTAACAATTCCATTGATATTTTAGCTAGCCTTGCTTCTGTATATCTATAAGCTGCTGGTGGGTCTCCATCTACAGATCCAAAATTACCATGCCCATCAACAAGAGTATGCCTAAGTGACCAATTTTGTGCCATCCTAACCATACTTTCATATGCAGCAGCATCTCCATGTGGATGAAATCTACCTAAAACATCCCCTACAGTAGTTGCACATTTTCTATGGGGTTTGTCAGGTGTAAATCCCTGGGTAAACATTGAATACAGGATTCTTCTGTGTACGGGCTTTAATCCATCCCTTACATCAGGAAGAGCTCTATCAACAATTACACTCATAGCATAATCTATAAACGACTTTCTCATTTCAGATTCTATGTCTACCGGTATAATTTTCTGTTCAATTAATTCATTGTTTTCCGACATTCATTTACCTCTTTTCTATACGCTAACGCGCAGGTACTTGGTGGAATAGGTAGAATAGACGGAATATATAAAATATCTAAATTCTTATTCCACCCATTCTAATAGTTTATAAAGTTTCTTTTTTATAGTTTATTTAAAACTTTATAAATACACTTCCTTGATTTGTTGTCTGCATACCCTGAATAAAATGCTTTGCAGACCATTACTTATTCCACCCACATTATATTTTAATAAAGTTTTCTAATTCTGTCCACATTTTTATATTTATACAAATTGCAAAGTTTCCTTAAGGATGAATTAAAATCAATTAACTAACAATTTAGTAATTATATATTATTTTACCCAAATTTATTCAAATTATATCTTGTATAACAGTCAGATTCCACAAAATGGCAGTTAAGTTATAACCTTAACTGCCATTTTGTACTCACAACACTAACTTCTGTTTTTATTTTAACTGTCCTTTAACTTCTAGACTCCTCTTTCTTTGGAATCCTAACTACAAATTCTACATATTCTCCTCTATCTAATTGTGCTGCTTTTGCATTCACACCTGATTTTTTCATTAAATCTATTGCCTGCTTTATTGTATTTACAAAAATTCTGATATCTTTAATTGATCTGGTAAGTTTCTTTTGCTTTTTATCTTGACTTTCAATTCTAGTATATTTTTCAATAGCTCTTTCAACTAATTCTTCAGTTCTCTTTACATTTAATCCTTTTTCACAAACCTGCTTTAAAACTTTTAACTGCAGTTGTTCATCATGGAGTTTTAATAAGCTTCTGGCATGTCTTTCTGTTAGATTATTGTCTGATAATATTTTTTTTACCAGTGGAGACAATTTTAATAACCTTATCTTATTTGCTATTGTTGATTGGCTTTTTCCAATTTTATGAGCTAGTTCTTCCTGGGTAAAACCATGCTCTTTTATAAGGTTATTATAGCCTTCAGCTTCCTCCATATAGCTTAAATCTTCTCTCTGAAGATTTTCTATTAAGGCTATAACTGCTGAATTATTATCATCAATATTTACTATTATTGCAGGTATTTCTCTTAAATTTGCAAGTTTTGAAGCTCTAAGTCTTCTTTCTCCCGCTACTAGTTCGTAAGAATTTAAAGAAATTTTTCTTACGTTTATTGGTTGTATAACTCCATACTGTTTAATAGATTCACAAAGCTCCTCTAATGACGATTTATCAAATTTCTTTCTTGGTTGGTAAGGATTAGGTCTTATAT
>CAYYEC010000382.1:0-4327 GCA_964470745.1 uncultured Eubacteriales bacterium
GTCAACTGTCAACTGTCAACAGTAAAAACCGAGGGGGTTGTTTTGTGAAAAATATAATTGTTGTATTGGTAAGTGGTGTAATTATAACAGTATTTATTGCCTTTAACTATTTACTTTGGGATAGAGAACAATTTATTAATATTACAGAGAATAAAGATGCTATCATTGATACATTGGGATTACAGATCAACAATTATAAGAAGAGTAATAGTGAATTAACCTCTCTGCTAAAAGAACAAGATAATAAAAATAAAGAATTGGAAAATAAGAATTTAGATCTTGTTAATGATATAACTACTCAGAAAGACACTATTCAGGAAAAAGATGAATTAATCTATCAATTGAAAAATTTAGTGGATATATCTATTTTTAGAACTGAAATAGACAAATTAATAAATGATATAAATACTAAAAATTATTTGGATGCGTATAAATCGCTTAGCGAAGAATTCTTATTTCAGAATAAAAGATTAACAGCTGATGAATTTGTTGAAGTATTTAAGGACAAGGTAGAAAAATTGAAAATTAATTCCGCGGAAATTTATGTTGACGAGGAAAATATTTATAGTAACTATTTAGTAGTAAAAGTAGAAATTGAAGCAAATCTAATTAATGATCAAGAGAATGAATTTTTTAAACAGGGCATAAATGAGAAATTATTTTATATGACTTATAATAATCAAAAAAAAGCTTGGGATATCTCAAGTATTTCCATGTTCCAACAACCATAAAATATTATATTTTTATTGCCAGGTTTTAAATCTACTAAACTTGGCAATAAATTATTTTGTAGTAAAAATATTCTATCTTATTTGTAAGTTTTTTACTTTTTATAATAAAAGTGACTTGACAGATACGAAAAATATAACTATATTAATATATATTCGAGAATTAAATTTTGTACATTTTTGGAAAACAGAAACATATACTACAAAAATGAAAAAATGTGGAATTATTGTGGGTTGTTTTGGGATTGCTAAAATGTAATTTTCCACTTGTGGTCTGTAAAGTTTATTGTTCAGGGGAAGCAGACCACAAATATAACAAGTGAATTTGTAAAGCTTTGAATAAACTATGAAAATAAGCTTTACAAACCACTAAAACTATTTTCAAAATCGCTTAAATTATGGCAATTTTGAGAACAGAAATGGAAGTCATATTTTAGTCGACCCTTTTGAATGAAATGGAGGTTTTTATGAGTAATATTTTTATAAGGAAAATAAAAAAACGCTTTTCTTATAAAGAAATAATATTAGCAGTTTTAACTGTGAGTATGTCTATATTTTTAGGTTTTTTTGCATTTAATTTAGTAAAGAAAGATGTAGATGTAAATGATAATGGTACATTAATTTCTTTAAAAACGATGAAGAGTACTGCCGGAGAAGTTTTAAAGCAGGCTGGAATAGAGGTAGAGAAGGAAGACTATATTAATTTGAGTCTGGAAACAAAATTATCGAGTGAGCAGAAAAATGATATTTATATAAAACGAGCTGTACCAATTAATTTGTACATAGACGGTAAAGAATTAGAAGTAAAAACGTATAAGGATAATATTAAAGAGGCAATAGAGAACCTGGGGATAACACTTACTGAAAAAGATAAGCTTGCGGGAAATAACTTTGAAGATAAAATAGTTAAGGATATGAATATTAAAGTAGTTCGTGTTACCGAAAAGTTGGTAAATGAAGAAGAAGCTATTCCTTTTGAAGTGGTTAGAGAACCTAATAGACAGATGGATGAAGGTAGTGAAAAAGTAGTAGAGGAAGGTGAAGAAGGAGTAAAACAGAAGACATATAAAGTTGTTCTTGAAGATGGTAAAGAAGTATTAAAGGAATTAGTTAACGAGATTATCATTTCGAATCCAATAAATAAAATTGTTCAATATGGAACTATTCTAAATCATCAAACCTCCAGAGGAGACACGCTCAGATATAAAAAGGTAATGGATATGAGGGCTACAGCATATACAGCTTCTTTTAAAGATACAGGAAAGAATCCGGGTGATCCTGGTTTTGGAATAACTTATACCGGAGTTAAAGCAAAAAGAGGTATTATTGCTGTTGATCCGAAAGTTATACCACTTTGGACAAAAGTATACGTTGAAGTAGCTGGTAATATTCCTGACTATGGATATGCAGTTGCATGTGACATTGGAAGTGCAATAAAAGGAGATCTTATAGACTTATATTTGGATGACCAAGTTACAGTTGACAAATGGGGATGCAAAAAAGTAAAAGTATACATATTAGAGGATCAGTGATATTATTTGTAGGCAACGGGTGGCTTAGACACAAATAATTCTATTGCCCATTGCCAATGACCGCTAGCCATGACTGAAAGGAACATTTTATGGGACTAAATACAAAAGAAATTGTTAAAAAGCATAATATAAGGATGACTAAGTCCTTAGGACAGAATTTTTTATTAGATGATTCTATAGTGAAAAGAATTGTTGATTCAGCTGATGTGGATAAATCTGATCTGGTTATTGAGGTAGGACCCGGAATTGGAAGTATGACAGTTGAATTGGCAAATAGGGCAGGGAAAGTAATTGCTATTGAAATAGATAAGCATTTAATTCCTATATTGAGTGAAAATCTGAAGACATTTGATAATGTAAGTGTTCTGAATGAAGATATATTGAAGGCTGATTTAGAAGAGCTGTTAAAGGACTCTTGGACCGGGCAGATTAAAGTCGTAGCTAATCTTCCATATTATATTACAACTCCAATAATTATGAGATTCCTGGAAGATGAGACATTCAGAGTAGACGGCATGGTCTTTATGATTCAAAAGGAAGTTGCCCAGAGGATGAATGCTAATCCTGGTGGAAAGGACTATGGAGCATTATCCGTTGCAGTTCAATATTATTCAGAACCCCAAATAATGTTTGATGTTCCACCAGCTTCGTTTATTCCAAAGCCAGAAGTCGATTCAACTGTTATAAAACTGAATATTCGTAAAGAGCCTGTGGTACAGCTATACAGTAAAGAAATATTCTTTAAAACTGTAAAAGCGTCTTTTGCTCAAAGAAGAAAAACATTGTTAAATGCATTATCAAATTCAAATTGTTTCAATTATGACAAAGAGACAATTAAAAATATTCTTGAAAACTTAGGAATTTCGCCAAGTTTAAGAGGTGAAACTCTTAGTATAATGCAATTTGCAGAATTATCAAATGCAATTTTCCAAAAAGATTGTTAAAAATTTAATAATTTTTTGTTAAAACCCCTTTCAAAAAATATAATTTTAAAGTATAATTGAATAGGAATATTTTGATAATGTTATATAACACTATCAAAATATTATTTTTAATTTCTGGCTAAAATAGCTTTGAAATTCTATATTGAATATTTTTATAGTATTATATTTTTTAGAAAGCGGTGATTTAATGACTTCTAACAAGAAATTGCAGGCGTGGGTAAAAGAAATAGCAGATATGTGTCAACCAGATAGTATCTATTGGTGTGATGGTTCACAAGAAGAAAATGATCGTTTATTAAAGGAAATGGTGGATACTGGAATGGCAACTCCATTAAATCCTGAAAAACGTCCTGGATGTTATGCTTTCAACAGCGATCCATCTGATGTGGCTCGTGTAGAAGGTAGAACTTATATTGCATCTAAAAAACAAGAAGACGCTGGTCCAACAAATAACTGGATTGATCCTGAAGAGCTGAAAGAAACGATGAAAGGTCTTTACAAAGGTTGTATGAAAGGAAGAACAATGTATGTAATTCCTTTTTCAATGGGTCCTATAGGCTCGCCAATATCCAAAATTGGTATTGAGATAACTGATAGTCCTTACGTTGTAGTTAATATGCGCATAATGACTCGTATGGGTAAAAAGGTTCTTGATGTTCTTGGCGATGGAGAATTTGTTCCATGTCTACACTCTGTAGGTGCTCCGTTGGCAGAAGGAGAAAAAGATTCTAAATGGCCATGTGCTCCAATTGAGCAAAAATATATCAGTCATTTCCCGGAAGAAAGAATGATCTGGTCATATGGTTCAGGGTACGGCGGAAATGCTTTGTTAGGCAAAAAGTGTTTTGCTCTTCGTATAGCTTCAGTTCAAGCTCGTGACGAAGGATGGTTAGCTGAACATATGCTAATCTTAAAATTAACTTCTCCAGAAGGAGATGTAAAATATGTTGCCGGTGCTTTCCCAAGTGCATGCGGAAAAACTAATCTTGCTATGCTTGTTCCAACTATACCGGGATGGAAAGTTGAAACAATAGGAGATGATATCGCTTGGATGAAATTCGGTGAAGACGGACGCCTATATGCAATCAATCCTGAAGCTGGATTCTTTGGTGTTGCTCCAGGT
>CAYYEC010000383.1:0-1089 GCA_964470745.1 uncultured Eubacteriales bacterium
AGCCTTTACTTTACAGACCATGAGGATAAATAAAGTGGAAAAGAACAAAAAAAAAGCACTCGATTTATAATAATATAAATAATTGCTTTTTAAAAAAAGTGCTATAGATTAAATAATTTAAACTAAACTTCAATTCATTTATGTTAAAGGAGGAACAAAATGAAAAAAGTTAGTGTTATTTGTTGTGGTGATTAGATTATAACATACTATTTGGTAAAATATTATTAATATTATATTAAAGTTGTGAACAATTAATGAACAATTTTACATTTTCTTAATAGGTATATAAGTTTTTGTTGCTAAAAACTCTACTATTGGGTATTATATGTAATAGGATTTGGTAATGAATTATCAGAATTTATTATTAGATATATGAAATATAACATACAAATTATTTAAAAGCAATAAGCAAATTATGTAAGTGCTAAAATGGAGGATATAAAACTTGAAAATAAACGATGAAATCTTGTTAAGTGTAGAAAAGCCAACAAGATATACAGGAAATGAGTGGAACAGTGAAAAAAAAGATTTACAGAAGGTTGATATTAGATTTGCTTTTTGTTTCCCGGATGTTTATGAAGTTGGAATGTCACATTTAGGTATGAAAATTTTATATCATTTACTAAATGAGAGAGAGGATACCTTTTGTGAAAGAGTTTTTGCTCCTTGGGTTGATATGGAAAATAAAATGAGAGAAAATAAAATACCATTATTTGCTCTGGAATCCCAGGATGCAATAAAGTTCTTTGATTTTGTTGGTTTTACATTACAATATGAAATGAGCTATACCAACATTTTAAATATGTTGGACTTAGCTGGTATCCCAATTTTTACAAGTGAAAGAGAAAAGGACGATCCTTTTGTTTGCGCAGGTGGCCCTTGTGCTTATAATCCCGAGCCTCTCGCAGATTTTGTAGATTTTTTTATGCTTGGCGAAGGAGAAGAATTGATTAATGAAGTAATGGATCAATATGCTTTATGGAAGAAGGAGAATTCTTCAAGACAGGATTTTCTAAATAGAATTGCAAATATTGAAGGTGTATATATTCCTCAATTTTATGAGGTTAAATATAATTTAGATGAAACAGT
>CAYYEC010000383.1:1099-4318 GCA_964470745.1 uncultured Eubacteriales bacterium
TTGCAAGTGTATTACCAGTAAATGACAAACATCCAGGTAAGGTAAAGAAGAGAATAATAACAAATTTGGAGGACATTTATTTTCCTGACAAAATTATAGTACCCTATACGAATATTGTACATGACAGAATTATGCTTGAACTATTCAGAGGGTGCATCAGAGGATGTAGATTTTGTCAAGCAGGCTATATATATAGGCCTGTTAGAGAAAGAACTCCAAAAAGGCTTATGGAATTAGCCAAAAAGCTTCAAAAAAGTACTGGCTATGAAGAAATATCTTTAACTTCTTTAAGTACTAGTGACTATAATGAATTAGGAGTCTTAACAGAAGCAATGCTGGAGGAGATGGAACCTAAAAAAGTAAATTTCTCTCTACCATCTTTAAGAATAGATTCATTTTCATTGGATTTAATGGAGAAAGCTCAAAAGGTAAGAAAAAGCGGTTTAACTTTTGCTCCAGAAGCTGGAACCCAAAGATTAAGAGATGTTATTAACAAGGGGGTAACGGAAGAAAATCTTTATAATGCTGTTACAACGGCTTTTAAAGGTGGATGGAGTGGCGTAAAACTATATTTTATGATTGGCTTGCCTACAGAAACATTTGAAGATATTGAAGGAATTGCTGAATTGGGATCTGGGGTAGTAAGTGCTTATAAAAGTATTCCAAAAGAACAAAGAGGAAAAGGCTTGAGAGTAACTCTGAGTGCTTCTTCATTTGTTCCAAAGCCATTTACTCCTTTTCAATGGGAAGCTCAGGATTCTATTGAGCTGCTTAAAGAAAAACAAATGTTTTTACTGGATAAAATTAAAAAGAAAAGTAAATCTATAACTTACAACTGGCATGATTCGAAATTAAGTTTACTAGAAGCAGTTTTTGCAAGGGGTGATAGAAAAACAGGAAAAGTATTATTTAGTGCATGGAAAAAAGGTTGTAAATTTGATAGTTGGGGAGAGCATTTTAAATTTGATATTTGGATGGATGCCTTTAAAGAATGTGGAATTGATCCGGCATTTTATGCAAATAGAAAAAGAGAGTTTGAAGAAGTTTTGCCTTGGGATCATATAGACATAGGAGTTTCTAAGAAATTCTTAATAAATGAAAATAAGAAAGCATATAATGAGGAAATTACTTCAAACTGTAGAATTGACTGCTCAGGTTGTGGTGCATCGGCTTTGGGTGGAGGTGGATTATGTTAAATCATATAAGAGTTAGATTTATCCGTGGTGAAAGTGTAAAGTTTATCTCTCACTTGGACTTAATGAAAGTATTTGAGAGAGCTCTTAGAAGGGCAGAACTTCCAATATCATATTCCCATGGCTTCAACCCACATCCACAGATGGTTTTTGGTTTACCTCTTTCCGTTGGGGTAACAAGTGAGGCCGAATATGCTGACTTTGAATTAACAGGAATGATTGACGAACAAGAATTTATGAATAGACTAAATAATGAGCTTCCTATTGATTTGAAAATTATAGAAGCCAAAAAGAGAGAAAACAAGACAAATATAATGAGTTCGATTATTAGAGCCTCATATAATCTTCTTGTTAGTATTGAGAATGACAAAATAATTGATGCTTTAAAAGATGAATTTATTAGCTTTATGGAAAAAACCTCTATAATTACAAAAAAAGAAGGGAAAAAAGGTTTAAGAGATGTTGATATCAGGCCTATGGTTTTTCAATTAGACATTGTATCCCTGGTTGAGCTAAATAATATTAAATGGGTAAACTTAGCTGATGTTAACATCTTATCAAAGGATTATTGGAAGAAGTATTCCGAAAGTGTTATAGAAAATAGCGAAGAAAAAATAAATAATTTATATCTTATTTCAACTGTAATTAGTGCAGGGAGTGCTAATCATCTAAAGCCTGGGTTATTAATCAATGCTATAAATGAAACTTTGGATTTGAATTTTAGATTAAAAAAAATTCATAGGACTGGGCTTTGGGTTGAAAATAAAGGGAAAGTATATAACCCGATGGATGAGAGCGTTTTATCGGCGATATGAGGTGTTGTAAATGGTAAATGAGATAATTGTTGATGTAAGTATAGAAGAAACTAGAGTAGCTTTACTTGAAGATAAGGAATTGGCTGAAATATATCTTGAAAGACCAAATACCCAGGGGCTAGTTGGTAATATATATAGAGGAAAGGTAAGTAGTGTATTACCTGGGATGCAAGCAGCATTTATTGATATTGGATATGAAAAAAATGCATTTTTGTACGTAGGTGATGCAATTTCCCATAGAGAGTCTTATGAAGAGGATGAAGATGAATATAGTGACTTTAAATCATATAATATTGACGAATTACTAAGACCTGGGCAAGAAATAACAGTTCAAGTTATAAAAGAACCAATAGGAACAAAAGGTCCTAGAGTTTCAACGCATATAACTCTTCCAGGAAGACATTTGGTATTACTTCCAAATGCTGACTATGTAGGAGTATCACGTAGAATTCAAGATGAGAATGAAAGAAATAGACTAAAAAAAATAGCTGAAAGTATAAAGCCGGAAGGCATGGGGTTGATTGTAAGAACTGCTTCTGAAAGGAAAACAAAAGATGATTTTGTACAAGATGTTAATTTTTTAACAAAACTTTGGGAAAAAACTAAACAAAAAGAAGAAAAGGGGCATGTACCAAGGTGTATTCATAAGGATTTAAGCTTAATATACAGAGCTGTTAGGGACTTATTTACCTGGGAAGTTGATAAATTCATCATAAATGATAGACAAGAATATTCAAAGGTTCTTGAATTAATTGAGATGATTTCTCCAGCACTAAAATTAAGAGTTGAGTACTTTAGTAAAAATTATGATTTATTTGAGTATTACCATATTGACTCAAAGATAGAAAGAGCATTATCAAGAAAGGTTTGGCTTAAATGTGGTGGATATCTTGTTATAGATAGGACAGAAGCTTTAACAGTTATTGATGTTAATACTGGCAAATACGTAGGAAAAAATAATCTTGAGGATACGGTTTTAAGGACTAATATTGAAGCTGCAAGGGAGATTTCCAAGCAATTAAGGCTTCGAGATATTGGAGGAATAATAATAATTGACTTTATCGATATGCATGAACATGAACATCAGAAAATGGTTTTAGATACATTAAAAGAGTCCTTGAAAAGAGATAGAACAAAGACTATAGTTGTTGGAATGACAGGACTTGGACTTATAGAAATGACTAGAAAAAAAGTGAGACAGACACTATCTT
>CAYYEC010000384.1:0-1641 GCA_964470745.1 uncultured Eubacteriales bacterium
CTAAAATTAATATGTATATGTATATGTATAATATTAATTCGTACATTTCTAGTACTGGTCTGACCCTACTAGACATGTTGAAAGTTCGATTTCTTATTTTTTCTCAATATTTCTACAATTTTTGCTGATTTAGATATCCCTATGCGATGCTATAAAAAATATTTTCTATAAGCTGTCTCTATTTGGATTAATTAAAAGAGATAGAAAAGCCGGAAGTCAATTTTTGACTGTCCGGCTAAGTTGTTTTGTGAAGAAAGCAGGAGAACCGTCCCTTTGCTTCCACTGTGCATTTTCTGCATATACTTCGTCACCAAATTTGATGTCCTTGATTTGGTAAAGTAAAATACTATATGATTTAAAACACCGATATAGTCTTTTATTTAAATTCTATTTATATGCTTGGCGAAGTAGGTAAACTTTTATCAATTTTAATACCATTTTCATTATATAATTGACTAAGTCTTTTAATTTCTACCAGTAGCCATTCCTCAAAACTTTCCCATTCCTGTAATATTTCACATTTCCTTCTAGCACACCTATAAACCTTAATGGTATCTTCACCTTGTTCTAAATCAAAAAACAAACGTGTCCCATCCCATGAATACCCTCCAAAAAACAGCCAAGTATTAGGAGTTCCTTTAGGTCTTTCAGAATTTAATGAAACAATATCATATGGTTGTATGGAATTTTTACCAGTTCTAGTAAATGATCTTCTAAATCCCCATAGGCTAATACTATCTGAAAAAACATTTAGTCCATTAAATTTTTTTAAATAATTTTTATATACATAAGGTATTTGTATTGCTAACTTATTCTGTAACTCAATAATCTCATCTTCACTAAGTCCAACATAGAGAACATGTAACCATGCTTCTGGACCTATATGAGGTACATGACAAATCATTTCAGTACCATTTTCTAACTCTTTTATTCCTCCACTTTTCCATTTTAAAAATGATTCTTTAAATTTACTAATAAATTTATCTTGCAAATAAAATTCCTCCCTATCTGTTTATTAGATCTCCAGATGTTGGATTTCTCCAATTTCCTCCATGAGCATCTAAGTGTTCACCATATTCTAAAAATGTTATATTATTTGGATCTCCTGCTAACTCAGGGTTTCCTTTAACACTATTTATATGGTGACCTTGATATCCTTTAACTTTTCCAGTTTCAAGCAATTCTAACTTTTCAGATTCTGTCCAAAATCTAGTACCTCGTCCTGTTTTTTCTAAAAGCTCTTTTTCTTGTTTCCAAGCATTGTTAACAGCTGACCTCCTAGCTGAATTTAAACTTTTCCCGCCACACGTATTATGCACCAACACATCCTCATCACTTACAAAATACGTATGCCAGTCCTCTACCTCAAAATTATACACTTTAATTACTTCATTCAGCAACTCTGTTTTTACATCTTTTACCTCAACAACTTTACCTGAATAAAGCCTTAGTTTATCTCCTGCTTCAAGGTTTTCTGCTCCTACCCAGCCTAATCCTTCCACATAGAATGGATGCTCTTTAGTTGTCTTTATTTCTTCATCGCCTGCAAATACATGTATCAAGGCATCTGTTTCATTTATAAATACATTTACAACTTTCTTTAATCCTTTTTCTCCAGTCTCTGTATTTTCTGCATATACC
>CAYYEC010000384.1:1651-4317 GCA_964470745.1 uncultured Eubacteriales bacterium
TCCTTGATTTGTTTATATCCATCACTTGTTTTAATTTGTGTATCTTCTGTAAAACACATCCCAAAATCCAAGTCTAACTTTGCCGCTGCTTCAACACCTTTTGAAACCACTTTAGCCAACTTCGGTGCAACATCACCAAGTACATCAAGTATCTTGGCTCCAATTGCTCCTCCTCCGCCAACGGCACCTACTATCATGTTGACTACATTCCCCATCTGTTTGCCATACTCATAGACTTCCTCATCAGATGGTTTTCCCTGCCACACATTCTTTGAGTGATCCATTAAATACTTAAACGGCTCTACAAACGATGAACCTATTGATTTACCTACATCAACCAGATTTACCTGCCCCTTAATTATTGCATTACCAAACTCAATCAATCCGCTTAATGTATCCCAACTGAATGTACCAATTAAATCTCCAAGTCCTGTTGCACCCATGAATAATCCACTTGCTAAATCCTTAAACTGGCTCCAAGCCATATGTCCCGTCGGGTCTACATACAGTAACGGATTGTTGTTAACATAGCCATATACATTAAGCGACAGCGGATTTGTTACAGTTCCTTCAAAACTGTCTTCGTTTATAAATCTACCAATAGTTGGATCGTAATACCTTGCTCTTAAGTAATATAATCCTGTCTCTTCATCATATATTTCTCCGGAGTACTTGAATGGGTTTTCTATTCCTTCTGTCTTACTTGTAATATTTCCCCATTCATCATATTTATAATTATTTACTACATCTCCATTCCTGTCAACTATCTGTACTACATCTCCATGACCATTATACAGGTAATAATATTCTCCGCCTGTAGCTTCCTTTTTAACAAGTGTCCTGTCAGGTCCCCATATATAATCAGCAGTCTTGGTTCCTGTTCCTGTTGCTTCGGCAACTACTCTTCCTGCAAGGTTATATACATATACAGTTGTACCTGATGATGAATTCTTTTCAGCTCTTAGCCCATTGGGATAGTACTGCATACCGGTTACATTTCCGTCTTTAACTACTGATTCCAATTTATCTTCAACTGTGTATGTATAGTTTGTATTTTCGAAGTCCAATAATAAATTGTCACTTTGTAATGTTTTACGGTTTCCTCTTAAATCGTATGTGTATATTGTATTTGCACCGGCTTGCGGATGTATCTCTGTAAGTCTGTTTAATTTATCATATACATATGTGGTCAATGTTTGACCGTCATTTATTGTTTCAATATTTCCATTTGCATCATATGTATATGTATATTGAGATAATACGGTGCTGCCTTTTTTGTTAGTTATCGTAGTTAGTCTGTTAAGCTTATTATATACATAGTCAGTTGTTAATAATGAGTTGTCATTAAGCTTTGGATAAGTTATTTTTTTCAGTTTTCCGTCTGGATAATACTCATAAGCCGCATTTGCTGTATCGGAAGTACTATCTTCTTCCAATCCATTTGTTTGTACTTTTGTTAACCTATCATTTGTGTACTTATAGTTTGCATAGAAGTAGTTGCTATAGTCAATTCCTACTCCACTACTTGTTAATCTTCCTGCATCATCATATTTACTTTTCAAATCTGAATCAATATATCCATACGATTCCTTTTCTGTTACTTGTCCATCCGCATTATAACAATGATAACTTTGAGTCCAATATGAACCATTAAAATAACTTACTTCCCATGCTCCAAAAGGATTATCGTAATAATAATTATACCTAGCTCCTGTAATATTATCCGCAGTTTTTCCCTCTACAGATTTTACTCTATTATGTTCGTCATACTGGTAGCTAAATGTGTTTCCATTTCTGTCAACTGTACCTGTATTTAAACCAAGGCTGTTATATACATAGTCTTTTGTTTTTAATGATGGGTCTGTTTTACTTGTTAACTTACCCAATTCATCATAATCTTTTGTATATAATTCAACATAGTCGCTGCTATTTTCATTTTCTCTCAATTTTATTGAGCTTATATCATCTAAAATTGTATAACCTACTTCTGTTACCTGATTTAAGGCATCTTTTACCTTTGTTACCCTATTCAATTCATCATATTGGTATGATTTGGTAAACCCATCTTCATTGAGATTTCTTTTCGGATCAGTATAATTTATTAGATTACCTGAAATATCATAATTATATAATTCTGATATTTCTCCACTTAATGTAGGCCAATTTCCATATACCTTTCTTTCAGTTCCTCTTCCCCATTGGTCAAGATATACTTCTACATAATTTTCCTTGTAAGTATTTGATGTTGTGTTTGCCCTATAGCTTTGTATATTATCTTTTGCTACAAAGAAATTAGACAGTTTCTTGTTTTTTATGTCATATTCACTTATATATAAGTTGCCAATTGAATCCGTACTTTCACTATCTCTCCCCCAGGAATCATAGGAATATGTTGCAGTATTTCCTTCTGCATCAGTAAAGGAAGTAACCCTCTGCATGTTATCATATGTATATTTTGATTTTATGATATATTTTGACCAATTCCATAGCCTTTCCTGACGTAAATTGCCATATGCATCGTATACTGTGCTGTATTGATTATAATAGCCTGTAGAATCATTAGTATTATCTATATAATAAGTACATGAATTAACTGTTGTCCCATATATACCATTATATATTCCTTCAGTATAATCCCAGTTGTAACCGTCTATATATTCCAGTTC
>CAYYEC010000385.1:0-4296 GCA_964470745.1 uncultured Eubacteriales bacterium
GCCTGTATCGCCCGTGTAACCTGTATCTCCTGAGTCCCCTGTATCTCCTGTATATCCTGTATATCCGGTATATCCTGTATAGCCAGTGTAGCCTGTATCTCCTGTATCTCCTGTATCTCCTGTATATCCTGTATATCCGGTATAGCCGGTATATCCTGTATATCCGGTATATCCGGTATATCCAGTATATCCAGTATATCCAGTATAACCAGTGTAGCCTGTATATCCTGTAGCTCCTGCAAAAATATAATTTACATTCAATCTTGGCCAGAAATTACTATTACCATAATCAGTTGAATAAAATCCTGTTAATGATAATTCATTTTCTGCACCTAATAGCTCTAAGCCATAATTTGGGTAATCTCCATTTATCCATCCTAAAACCAAATCAGAAACGTCAATATCTATAAAGCTTCCTACAGAATCATAACCGATATAATATATACATGAGGTCTTCAAAATTATCGGTTGTGTACTAAACGTTACCATACTGGTATCAACACTGGTTGACGCTCTATATACTGTAACAGGTTGAGTTGTTGTAACATCCTTTCTGTAAACATAAAGCCTCAAGTATGCATTAGCAAAGCTGCCTCCTGAAGGTATCACCGGTGTACTAAATTTTAATATACTTCTGTAAACATCACTAATCGAAGAGAAATCACCTATAAACAGCGCAAAACTACTGCTAAAATTTGTACCTGGATATGCCTGTGCAATATAGGTATCTCCTGTTGGAGTAAGCGTAATCGTTGGCAAGGTAAACACCATTCCTTTCATATTATTTTGGTTCTTAGTTTTTAACTATATAGTTTAGGTTTATGAAGAACTAATAATATAACTAATTTTATCAGCGAAATAGAACCGTTTCCGCAAATAAAATTAGTTGTTTCTCATCATAAACCATATAGAATGTGGTCATGAAAAGACAATTAAAATTGATACAGAAATTTTATTATCCACTATTGCCCATTCTATTAGCATAATATGATATGACAATTCATTTGTTGAATATTATGTAAACTTGTTAGGATAATAGCAAATAATCTTACATTTATTGACTAAAATAATACAAATCTAAATAAACCGCTCATTCTGTGCATATAAAAAAAGCCTTTTTTAAAATAAAGAAGGCTTCTTCTATAAACTAATCTCTCAATATCCTTTTATATTAATTTTAGTCCTTACCATTAACGAAAAATGTAGCCAAGAATATACAATAAAAATAATGCAAATAGATTTAAAAATACCAGTGTTATCTTTTATTTTTTGAGAAAGCACTTATACCAACTGTAACGTTTTGGATATTAGTTCATGTTATATTCAGAGATATAAAGTTTCATAGGAGTGCCTATTATAATGAAAAATCTAATACTAATTTTTGAAACTATCAAATTATATATAAGTCAATAAGTACTTTACAGTAGGAAAAGGTATGCTGGAATCTTCTATGTAATGTCTTTAATGCAACATATATAGTCTGGATTAGTCAAATTAACACTGAGAAAAAACTTGTAAAGATGGAAGGCGCTTTAACAAGGATGGATAATCTGATAAGAAGCTCTGTTGTAAAAATAAAGCAAACAATTGTTGAGGATTTAAAAAAATTCAGTAATTTTCTTCAACAGGATAAAGAAGAAGTATTTAATGAATATAAAAAAATTATTTTAACGATCCCTAAGTTAAGTAGTTTATTTGCCTTCAATAACCAATCCTTTTGCTAAAATATTCAAACTCTGAATATTTAATGCGGTTAAGTATTCTACCTCATTTATTACTTTCAATTGAATTTTACGTAACAACTCCTTTATAGCATATCCATAGACAAGCACCAAATCCATTTCAATACGAATTCCATCAACATGATTTTCAGCTCTAAATCTGGAAATTTTATTAACTCCTTCAATACCTAAAACCACATGCTCAACAATTTGATAAATCGTATAATCCGATATTGTATAGTTTCCTAAATAACTAAAAGTTGGCCTTACAACAGATTTTTCGCCAACATGTTGATAGCTTCCGGTTCCCTTTCGCTTAAAAATTTGTAAAGGATCTAAAAAATATCCTGAAAACTCTTTTTTTATCTCAAAGCTTGGTACAGGAATTACATGTTTTCCTTGTTCTTTTCTTGTAGTCAAAGCTAAATTCATCTCAAATTCACTAGCTACTTCATGTATATATACTTTACTATCAAAATTTGGTAGCTCCAACCTTTTTGCAATAGTTTCCACCATCCCATCAGATGTACCTAAAATCATTATACCTTCCGGCTTGAATTCCTTAATAGCTTTTTTAACACTCTCGGCATGATTGATATCTGTAAATAGAGCCCTTTTAATAGATCCTATCTTAGTCGTCTCTTTTTTAGCAGAAGTACCGGCAACAATTCTATTTCCATTTATAAGTAATCCATCATCTACAATATAATCAATATTACGTTCTCTTGCTACCCATACAGCTCTATGACTCTTCCCTGTTCCGCTAGGACCCACAAATCCAATAACCTTCATCAAAATTCCTCCAAGAATACAAATAAAATATAATTTATTCTATCATATTTATTATATTTAGGGGAATTGAAAAAGCAACTAATAATGAAAAAGAGAGTATAAAACTCTCTTTAATTATAAAAATAAGTTATTTATTTTTAATACAAAAAAATATATTATTGAGATTCTTTTTCCATTATTTCCCTTTGACACATTTCACAAGATGTACACATTGCAATCCTACCATAGAAAACATTTTTTATCGTTTTTAATAATTCTTTATTTTTAATTGGTATACTTCCATGTATTACTATATTTCTTGGAGCTAAAGTTATTAAAGAACTTACCAATAAGTCATCGTAATTAATGTCATTTACTGAAATATCATTTATAAATTCTTTAATACATTGATTTGTTATTTCATTAAAATCTTGATCCATTAAAGTATATCTGTTATCTTTTCTAGTTATTACATGAACAACATCAAACTTTGGTTCTTGAATCTCAACAAAGTATGTGAGCAATTTTATAAACTCTTTGTATTCTTTATCCATTAGAAAGTCATCAACAGCTTTGTCTACAATCTCTTCAAGGTCAATAATATAGTCTTTCAGCCTAAAGTTAACAAATCCATCTAAAATTATATTATCAGACCCTTCAAAATAATCCAATAATTTTCTAATTATAATATTTCTTCTTCTTATCTGAAATAAACTATTTAAGAAACTTTTATCTTCATTTCTAATTATTCTCATAGCAAACTTAATTACTTCTTTTTTCTCTAATGCATTAAAATAGCAATAATTACAGTTTATTATTCTCTCAATAAGCTTCTCTTCATACTTATTTATGATATAATCTGCAAGTGCGTTTGAAATATGAATTCTTAGCGAATTATATAATTTTGTAGATTTTGTCCCTATGATACCATCATTCTTAACTTTACATATTATAGATGTGGAACCGTTGGAATTAACTTCATCAATTGAATATTTCTTTTTGTGAATATCATACTGCTCTAACTCATTTTTTATATATGGAACTATATCACCTGCAAGTTCGTTAACTCCAATGCATAGCGCCTGCATCAACTTCACTTCCTTTCAAATGTAGTATATGTGATTGCTTTTTGATGTATGCAATGAAGGATATATGAAAATATTACCACCAAATCCAGTAGCTTTGTAACGCTTCAATATTCATGGTTTTAGTAACCAGTCGAGGCTTGTGTAGTGTTCAGCTATATGGAACGCAATAAGTAAATTGCATTCGGGTTATTTGCGTTCCGAGTTTTAAATGTAATACAACGCCATATTTTTTAAAATACTGTAAAAGATTTATTGCGTTGTATATAGGCAGGTCACTTAATTAAAAGCATTATAAATCTACTTCCTTAATTTGTGGCCTATATACCCTGAATAACATGCGTAACAGACCACTTGTATTTTTTAAATTTCTATCCTTTATATTATATGCATATGGAAATTTTAAGTTACTTCACAAGCAAGAATATAAAACATTTTGTATTATAAAAGGGACTTTTATTTATATCCATTCTTTCTATCTATTGCTTCATCTTTAATTTCTTCTCTCATAGCATGAAGTGCTTCTTTTCTTCTTTCATTTTTTGCCGATAATGTTTTTTTTATTTTCTCGTCATCTGTTTTATCAATCATTTCTTCTGCAAGTTCAATGTTTTGAATGGTTTTCCCAATATTGTACTGAATTTTCTCTACATTATCTTTTCTATTATCTGGTTTATTTTTCATAGCTTTTTTCTCCTTTTTTCGATACTATATACGAC
>CAYYEC010000386.1:0-4295 GCA_964470745.1 uncultured Eubacteriales bacterium
TAAAGAAGTTACATTGGCATTGCGTAACATATAGACAGAGGTATATGATTTTACGATATTTGAATAAAGTAATGTAAGATGTTTATCGTAAAACATCTTACATTTTTTATTAAAAGGTTTGTAAGATTTAATATATATGATAGAATAAATTTTATACTGATGCCAAACAATAAAACTAATTGAAATATGAAAGGAAAGAAATATGGCAATAGATTTTTTAACTTTAGGTGTTAATGAGGAGCTTATTAATGTACTAACTAAAAATGGTATTACAGAACCCACTCCAATTCAAGAACAAACAATTCCATTATTAATGGAAGGTAGAGATATAGCTGCAGAGGCACAAACAGGAACAGGTAAAACCTTAGCATTTTTACTTCCTATGATGGAGCAAATTGATATAAATAAGTCCTATGTTCAAGGACTGATTATTACACCTACGAGAGAGCTTGCTTTACAAATCACTGCTGAAATAAGGAAGCTCATGTCTGCAAAAGCTGTTAATATTTTAGCTGTATATGGTGGACAAGATGTAGAAAGACAGATAAAAAAATTAAAAGGTCCAATACATATAGTAATCGGGACACCAGGAAGGCTTATGGATCATATAAGGAGAAAAACAGTCAATTTTAGTCAGACTTCAATGCTGGTGCTTGATGAAGCCGACCAAATGCTGGATATGGGATTTTTGCCGGACATAGAGCAAATTATAAAGCAGACATGTCATAAAAGACAAACAATGCTTTTTTCTGCTACCATGCCAAAAGGAATCCGTACTTTATCTGTAAAATATATGAATAAGCCCATTACCATAAGGATACAGAGCAAGAGTGTTACGCTGGATGAAATAAAGCAGCTTGTAATTGAGACTTCTGATAGAGGCAAGCAAGATGCATTAATCAAAACAATTGAAGAATATAAGCCATTCATGGCTGTTATTTTCTGCAGAACCAAGCGTCGTGCAAAAGCATTGAATTATGCGCTGCAAATGAAAAAACTTAATTCGGACGAATTACATGGAGACCTTTCTCAGACAAAACGTGAGCAGGTAATGAAAAAATTTAGAGAAGTAAAAATAGATATTTTGGTAGCAACAGATGTTGCTGCAAGAGGCTTGGATATTGAAGGAGTTACTCATGTATTCAATTATGACATACCTCTTGATGTTGAAAGCTATATCCATCGTATTGGAAGAACAGGTAGAGCAGGTCAAACCGGAATGGCTGTTACCTTTGTGGCACCAAAAGACAGGGATTTACTTAATATAATTGAAAGAGGTATTAAGACTACTTTAGAAAAACGTAGAATCGTAAGTAATGAAAAATTTGAAGATTTTGATATGCCTAAAAGGATAAATTCTCGTGGAGAGGCTGTAAAGCCAAGAAGTACCGGCAGAAATCAAAAATTTGGTGCAAGAAAATCAGGTCTCAGAAAAGGGTTTTCAAAAAATTCTGGAAGTAAAAGAAAAAGTTATGGTGGGAAAAAGTTTAATTGAAAGCATTAGATATATAAGATGGGGACACAGCAAGGATGATCTGCGTTAGCAGAAGTGAGTAGTCCCCATTATCTCTTTGATGGATTACAAATCCAAAATATCTTTTCTCAAAATCATTGTTTTTTGTCCCAAATGCCACGGATAAAGCTTTGATCCACTAAGAAGATTGCTATTGGATTTATCCAATAACTTTTTGGGATGCATTCTTTAAATCTTCTGAAATAGCTGCCAACTGCTGAGTTGAAGCAGATATTTCTTCGGTAACAGAAGCCTGATGTTGTCCAATATTAACGGTTTGATCAATATTAGAATTTATTTCTCTCATTGCATCTTTTATATTTTTAATTGTTTCCTTTATACGTGTTACGTTTTTGGCGCTTTCCTCAGCCATTTTTCGAATTTCAGTAGCGACAACGGAAAAACCTTTGCCAGCTTCACCAACTCTCGCAGCTTCAATGGCAGCATTCAGTCCAAGCATATTGGATGTGGCTGCTATATTGTTAATAAATTGAAGAATCTCATTTGTTTCTTCAATTTTATCGGTAACGGTTTTTGCAAGAGATTGCAGGGCTAATTGAAAATTCGCCAGTTCAACAGCAGATGCTGAAAGTTCTTGGATAGCAGAAGAAGTCTGTTGTGAAGATATTGCTACCTGTTGAGCCATATCATTAACCATGAGACTGTTTTCAAGATCAAAACCAATTCCCAGACCACCAAAAATCTTGCCATTTTTATTTTTTAGTGGTATTGCCAATGCCTTGAATTCAAGACCAAATGCTTCTTTTGGAACAATCATATCAATGGTTGTATCTTTTCGCATAGCCATATATATGGCATCCTGTTCAGGAACATCCAATCCTACAGGGTTCAAATCTAATTTGATTTTATTGCCGAAAAAAATGTTGTGAAATTTTTTAGTATCAGTAATACCAATCATACAATCAAGAGGCATGACCTTTTGAATTAAAGGAGCAACAAGTGATAAGGCATCAATAATATCCTGTTCTTCGCTATTCTGCAGCAAGGTATTTTCTATAGAATTAATTTCATTACAGCTACTTGCATTTTTTTTCTGCATAATTATTCCTCTTTTCTTGATAATTTTTTATTTACTCTTCTAAAATAAGCATTTCACATATAAAATCCTATTAGGTAAACTATAATCATATAAATATAATACATTAAACTCTATTATGGTATCATTATAAAATTAAAATGTATATGTAAAATCAGTGCCTAATTTGTAGTTTACGTATGAAAATCATGTTATCAGCATAATTTTCTTGGATATGAATTGGATAGTGGGCTAAGTATGAGTAATATTATCAAACGTTTATTGCAGCGAATTCTTCATGTGCTTGCACCATCCGCTGCGATATGTTAAGCTGAAGAAGTTACATTGGAATTTTTATAACAGATAAACATAGGTATTCAAATTTTCGGATTTTGAATATAAGAGTTTTATGTTGAGAATTGTTCCCATTGAATGAAGATAGAAAAGAAAGATATATATCAAATCTTAAAAAGTTTAGAGAATTGTTCCAAGTGTAAAGGGGTAAATATGTATAGAGTGGTAAGAGCAAGTACCTTATATTATAATGAATATATGAAAGACTCAAAATCAAGGTATGGCTTGATTACTCCTTTTTTACTTTTAGTTGATAGTAGAAAATATGACTTAGCAAAAAGGAACATGAGTCCGGAATATCTAAATTTATGTGACATTGTTTCAAAAATGAAAGAATTGTATATGACTGGAGAAAGTAAGTATCATCATTTTAATATGCTGCTAGATGAATTACAAATCCTTGGTTTTGATTTACAAGGCGTGAAGGCAGCACATGTAACCCAAAAAGAACTGTTAAAAGATCAAATTGATTTGTTACTGCAGTTTTTATCATTTAGATATCCTTTTGAGGAGTTTGATAATAGAATTGGTGTACATGATATAAAGACAAATGAATTCATATTTATACAACCATAAAATATAAAAGAGGGGGAAATAGTTCTATGGCTTTTTTAATATTGACTGTAGCATGTTTAAGCTTAATGGTATTCACAGCGTTTTCAATGAGAACTATTTTTTTAACTCAATTAAGAAGATTACCTTTTTATATTCAATTTACTTTTGAACTAACAGCTGATGTATATACTTTTATCTTATTTATAGTAGAGACCGGCAATATCAAAATATTGCTAAATTCGTTATTCCAAAGGTCTAATCATATAATTATTTCATTGGATATTATAGTTATATTTACTGGTTTAATACTAATTTTATACCAAACATTCAAAAAAGCAAAATATTCTCTTTGTGAAACTTACTAATTATAGCTAATTAATAAATAGCTTATTTGTTTTTTATTTTTTTTCAAGGAGGATATTTTTATGTCTAAAAATATAAATAAATTAAAAACTACTTTAAAAAATTTGCATAAGGAGTATATTGAGTTTGATTTATCAGCTTATAGAGGTATACTTGAAGAAATAAATAAAATATGTTATGAAGATAAAGATAATACAGAGCTTAAAAATATTGCAACTATGTTAAGAAAAAGAGCTTTAGAAGGAGAACAGCTTGATGATTTAATGGTTGAAGCTTATGCTCTTGTTCGTGAAGCTTCTAGGAGAGTTCTTAATATGATACCATTTGATGTACAGGTTCTGGCAGGTATTGCTATGCATAAGGGGAAGATGGTAGAGATGCAGACAGGTGAGGGGAAAACTTTAGCTGCTATACTGCCGGCATTCTTAAATGCCCTTACCGGAAAAGGTGTACATGTATTAACATTTAATGACT
>CAYYEC010000387.1:0-3354 GCA_964470745.1 uncultured Eubacteriales bacterium
ATATACTCTGCTTGAATCATTGCCATGTCAAGAATACTGTATAGTACTAGAGCGTCCATTATTGAAAACGAAACTGTCATAAAGACTATGACAACTGGATGTTGCCAGAAAGCCCTATCCATTTTATGAAACGCTTGCTTCGTCTCAATGGGCAAGTCATATTCCTCACTCATAAGTGCTTTTACTCCATTTTTCATATTACCCCTTTGCTTCATCTAGCTCACCTACGCATTTCCAACAACTTGTTTTTCTTCTCCAAAACTTGTCTTATGATAATAAATCTTTTTGATTTTTTTCATTTCACAATCCAACTCTTTTTGCTCTCTCAGTGCTTGTTCCAGCTTTGATTGACACTTAATCTTTGAACCCACATGCATTCTACGTAAAAGGTTCGTTATCAAGTCAATATGTTCCCCTCTTTGTACTGACAAATGAGCCAACGCTTCTTTTACCATCTTCTGAATCATTGCATCCATATAGCTTCCATTAAATTGATCAACTTTCGCTTTGTTCAGAAACTTTATACAGCGCTTTTCAAAATCGCCTTCAAAATTCACAAAACTTGGTGACAAAAGGTATTCCTTAGGTTGTAGGGATTGATTCGGAACATATGTTGGAATAGGCACTGAATTTTCGAACTTTGATGAATCATTGAATCCTTTAGCTTTTTCTCGTTTATTATTATGAAATTTCATAGCAGTCACCCCTTTCTAAACAAGCAATTTATCAAGTATCGTTCTGATTTCTTGCAAATGTTTTTCATAAACTAACTTTCCGCTTACTTCTTTAACCTCAATACCTGGATAAGCAGGAAGTTCTTTTGTAGACGATTTTACAAGACCTCTCCAGTAAGCAGAAACATGTGAATGAAGGATACTTTCTGATCGCTCTAAGTTATGAAGCAATGCTTTATCAACAGCCTCAATAAATCCTTTTATTTCAGCCATCCTTATAAGTATTTCTTCTCTACGCTTTTCAGATGATGATACTTTATTTGCAATTGCAGCTGCTTGTCTCAACCCTTCCTCACCATTGATGTTTGAGTTATCTACTTCAAGGTTCGATAGCAACTTATATTCAACATGCTTTGAATGGACTTCTTTATAGATTCCTTCTAATGCAGAGTTCGTTTTTAAAAAGATTTTATTTTTATAACTTTTAAAAAGATTATGCTTCTTTTCTATCCACGGAGTAGAAAAAGCACCATCTGATTCGCTCAATTGTCTATCCTTCCCATCTCTCTTACCTGTGGCTTGCTCAATTAATCCCCAATTCCCAAATCCATTGACCCCAGGTATTTTAGTGCAATTTGTTAAGTACCTTACAATATTCCTCATAATCACATCTCCTGGTATAATATATTTACATTATAAATTAATAAGTTACTTTTTATAAACTACTTGGATATTGACCCCTATTCCCAGATAATAGGGGTTTGTATAGTAACAGAACAGTTAACTTAACTAAGAAAAAGGATAGACTTCATAGTATTCTATGGACTGTTTAGCCTTTATTTTTTATCAATATTTATATAATAACTTAATTGTTTTATTAATGTCACTATAGTATTGTTTGTTGCAAAAGTAAAATCGGCAATATTGCATAGCCAAAATTTCCAGTATTTTTGTCAGTGGGATACGTATTTATCAATTAGATTTTGAAGTCTTGTCAAGGGCAATCATTGTAAATGATTGACGTAGCAAGCCCTTGACAAGACTTCAAAATCTAATTACACTGTTGTAAACCATTGGCAATTTTACCAGCATAAATTCTGCAATATTCAGGAATTTGTCTTTGCAAAAAACAAGTATATTGAATTCATCTTGTACAGGATAAATTTATAGAAATAGTTGGATTAATAATTATCGCACATTACTTCTATTTTCATTAATAATATTAACTATTTCATTTAATAAAGCTGGATCAGTGCAAATACCACCATGACTTGCTCCCTTCACTTCATGATTAATTATGCCATATTTATTTAAAAAAGTTAAACTATCTCTAGTTACTGTATCGTCTCCATTGTATTCGAAAACAGGTTCGCCATTTGTATATAACTTATCTGTGCTTGAAAATTTATACCCTGAGATAGTTTTTTTATTTGACCCATAGAACGCGATTATATTTGTAGTACCAAGTGATAAAAGTCTCTTAACTCCTGTTGATGAATTTAGATTGTTTAATAGTATATTATTATATAAGATTTTCCTTTTACCTTCTATAGTAATGCTAGTAGTAGGTATCATTCCAATTATTGCCTTTGCATTTGTACGTACCCATCTAATAATATTATACTGAGTAATTGAAGATTTTTCTCCATCTTTACCTGTACTATAATAAGTCATATATTTCAAGAATTCTAAATCAACCTCAACAAAACCAGCTCTTGGTGCTTTAGTATCTCCCATATAGTATGCTCCCAATGTTTTTACTACACCTGTATTAGGAGGTGATATCATTATAAACTTATTAACAGCATAACCATATGAGTTTTTTTTCTTTAACGAATCATATCTGGAAAAATTTTGAATGTATTGTCTTGCAATTAGATTTCCTTGACTATGCGCAATTAAATTTACTTTTTTAGCACCAGTTTTCTTCAAAACATAATCAATATATTGTTTCAGTCTACTTGCATTTTCATTAATTTTAGTTTCTGCTGTATCATATCCAAACAAAAATAGATCTTTATCTTTAATATATCCCAATCCATTTTCGTCTGATAAAGTCGTAAATAGTGCATCATAAGTATATTGTGTATCAATTGGAGACTTTAGGATGTTAACATAAAATAATTTATCGGTATTGTCTAAAGTCAATTTAAAGCTTGATTGAATTGTATTTGTGTCTCTACCAGGTGGAATATCTTTATACCCTTCTGTAAAGAAATAAGGTACATTTGTTGGTCTATCCATATTATCTGAAGTTAGAGGCTTCTTATACCAGTTAGTGATTGCGTCACAATAGGAAGCATCAAAGCATCCTAATGTTCCAGGAATAAAGACTATTGGTATTTTCCCTGAATAAATGCTTCTTTCTGGAATCTGATCAAGATTTACATCTTTTGTTGTATCACTATATACATCTACATTCTTCTCATAGTCTTTATATCCATTCAATTCTGCTGTCAATATGTGGGTACTTGCTTCCACATTCGTAAATTTATAATACCCACTGCTGTTGGTCTTTTTCTTCCAATTGTTTGAATTGTTTAGCTTTACCGTTACTCCTTTTAATGGTGCTCCTGTACTGCTGTCTGTTACATGTCCTGATAATGTATATTTGCTTGGATTTGCATCAAGATTTACATCTTTTGTTGTATCACTATATACATCTACATTCTTCTCATAG
>CAYYEC010000387.1:3454-4293 GCA_964470745.1 uncultured Eubacteriales bacterium
TCCTTTTAATGGTGCTCCTGTACTGCTGTCTGTTACATGTCCTGATAATGTATATGTATTCAATATTGAGATATCTACTATATCTCTTCCGCTTTCTCCAGCCTTGTTTATTGCATATACATATATTCTATAATGTCCACCTACTTTAAAATGTGATTTACTTACTTTTTTTGATTTACTTGATGTAGTTGTACTATATGCTTCTGTCCATGTATCAGTATCAGTAATAACCAATCCATACTTTGTAGCTCCAGTTACTGATTTCCATTTTACTGTAATTGAATCTAATGGAAGTTTATCTCCATCATCAGGACTTGTTATATTTGGTGTAGTTGGTACTCCTGCCGCTAAAATAGAATAGTTATTAATCATTAAAACGTTTAATGTTAGCAGTATTGTTAATACTATACTTATAATCCTCTTCATTTCTCTGACCCCTTTCAAAATTTTTTATTCTTTTCAACTTAGCCTAACTCAAAATTTCTATTTTGTTACTACAACCCTCTTTTGGCTCCCCAAACTGCCAGTTCATTTACACTTTCAAGGCCAAGCTTATCCTTTAATTGAACTGCAAGTTGCCGGATATAAGTTTCGCTGTAATTTAGTTTTTTAGCAATTTCACTATACTGAAGGCACTTAACCTTACATTTTATCAGCTTAATTTCTTTTTCTGAAAGCTGCTTAATTTCTTTTTCGTCAAATTCTATCTTTTTAAAATTCACCATACCACCTATATAAAGCAAATCCTTGCACAATACAGAAATACAATTTAAAAAATTTTTAAAACATCATAAAAAGGCGACAAAATTAAATAAATTTAAAATAAACCCTTTCAACCA
>CAYYEC010000388.1:0-4254 GCA_964470745.1 uncultured Eubacteriales bacterium
GAACGGTACATCAACATATGCTTCGCTAAATTCATATTTAGCGTAGTTAGTAACAGTTGAACCTTCCTCGATTTGATACTCTCCGTCTATATCAGTAGCAGTTCGTCTAAATCTTATATAAGCAGCATTTGAAGCAGTAGTAAAATCGTTTGTAGACTCATATCCTAAATAATTTTTGTTAATGTCATAATAATAAATTAACAAGCTCTGTGCTACATCACTTAAACTACTTCTATATTGAGTATTAGATTTTACTCTTAAATAATTTTTTGACCTTACTGTAGTTGTTCCAGAAGTATTTAACCCTGTTGATGTATCTATATTGCCTAATTCTACTTTATCAACTATATTTTTACCACAGCTCTTAATAACTAGAGAGTTTGTATATTTAGTGGAGTTGACATAATTAAATTTTTGTAATAAAGCATCTGCACCTTCTGCGTATTCAGTTGCTGTGATTTCATTAAGCATTAAGCCATCAAAATTAAATTTTTGACCTACCGTGCCATTTCCTCTAGGATATAACTTGATACTAGTTTCTCCTACTAAATCTGATGGTTGCAATACTAACCCTAATCGAATAAATGATGTACTGGTGTTTGCTGCCGTATTTTTTATAGTACTATTGTCTGAACCTTTTGAAATATATAGACCAAAATCTGTACAATCCAGTCTTTTCATATATGCTGTAGCTAAATAATATTTATTAGAGTCTATTGTCTTCTCTAAAGTTCTTGCGCCACCACCAGAAGAAGTAGTGAGAGTGGATTGAATTGAATTACTTCCAAAAACTTTATTTGATGAGTCTAAAGCAATTGTTACTCCCGATACAACAAATTTACTTGTATCTTCGCAATCTCCATCATCTCCTAGTAAATTTGGGTAAGTCCCACCAAATATCTGAGCGTCCGTAAGTGGTGATTTAACGGTACCCTGTGGTACTGAAAAAATACTACTTGTTACTTCCTGTAAATCAGAAAACCCTTCCTGTGCAAAAACCGTACCTCCAAAAACAATTATTAAACATAATAAAACCGGTATTATTTTTTTTATCTTCATTTTATTTTTCCCCTTTAGCATTTTTATTTTATTGCAGTATTAATAACTACGTTATTTATTTCAGTTTTGCTCCATTTAGCAAATACTATTTTATTCATTGCCTTTTATTGATGAAGGCTTCTTTTAACTATTGCCTTTACTCACTTTCGCAAACATATTTCCAATAATACTAAAGCCTCTATTACATGTCAATATTCTTATTAATTTTATCTTTGATTCTATAATCTAAATGTCATATTAATCTCCTAATATAAATATATTTAAAAAGATATAGATATTTAATGTGTTCAACTTTTTGAACATATAGAATGGGGAAATATGACTATTTTTCTGATTTTAGCTATAGTTTTCATGCTAATTATGATTTGGCAAACTAATAAATCCAGAATTATTTATTTAAAAAACCTTATGCTGCCTATGTTATGTATCATTTTTATTTTGTGCTTGCTATTATTCTCATCTACAGCTTTTGAATCAGCAAAGAAAGGGCTTAACCTTTGGCTGTATGTTGTTTTTCCATCTCTATTTCCGTTTTTTGTGGCTTCTGAGATCCTTAAAAAAAGTGGATTTATAAAATCAATTGGTATTCTTCTAGAGCCTATTATGAGACCTCTTTTTAATATACCTGGATGCGGCTCATTTGCACTGGCTATGGGAATCACAAGTGGTTATCCCGTAGGAGCAAAAATTACGGCATCACTTAGAGAAGACGACCTTTTGTCAAGAAATGAAGCTGAAAGACTTCTGGCTTTTTCAAATAATTCCGGCCCACTATTTATTGCTGGATCTGTAGCAGTTGGTATGCTTAAATTACCCGATTTAGGTGTAATCCTTTTGATTTCTCATATAGCTGCAAGCTTAACTGTAGGCTTTGTATTTAGATTTTTAGGTAGAAATAAAAACAAATTCTCAAAAAATAAAAATAGGAACTTAATAAAAAGATTTAGAACAGAGTACAAAAATAATGCACTTGATACTAAAGATAATTTTGGAGGTGTACTTGGAGAATCTATTAAGAATTCAGTTCAGTTAATTTTAATGATAGGCGGATTTATCATTTTTTTCTCTGTAATAATTAATCTTTTACTACAGACTGGAATAATAAATTACTTTTCAAGTATATTGGCCATATTTTTAAGTCCATTTGGATTTAAGCAAGGAATTATATCTGCTATGCTAAGTGGATTTATTGAAATAACTACAGGAATAAATATGATTTGTGGAATTGAAAGTTTACCAATATTACAGAAATTAGTCTCTATCAGTATACTAATCGGATGGGCTGGAATTTCTGTACATGCTCAAGTAATTAGTATACTTGTTAAAACAGATATTCGAATAGGTCTGTATTTAAGTGGAAAATTCCTTCATGGCATTTTATCAGCAATATATATAGTAATTATTTACAAGCTTTTCGAGCTATTTTATTTAAAGTCAATCTCTACATTTCTACTTTTTAGAGAAAAAAAATCACTCAACGGTATAGACATTTTTTTTCAGTCATGTAAGTTTTTAAGTATTACATTATTAATATTATCAGTACTATTTATTTTCAAATACTTGACAACCTTAAAAAATGACAAAATCAATATGCTTAATAAATAGGTGCTATTCGTTAAGTGTTCTAAAATATAGTAATTTAATTATTTCAACTCTTCCCTATTTACTTTAATAACATCAAGAGTATCAGCTAATATCTCTTCAACCTTATTTAATATACTATCAGCATATTCCCTGGTTCCTAACCTGATATCTCTGGCATTCTTCTGAGCATTTGCAACAATTTCATTTGCCTGCTCATAAGCTTTTTTAGTTATTTCATGCTCATCAACAAGTGAAGATATTTTGTTTTCTGCCTCTTTTACAACATTATTTGCTTCTTTTTGAGCTTCAAGTAAAATCCTTTGTCTTTCTTCTTTTACCCACTTTGCTTGTTTAATATCATCAGGAAGCTTTAATCTCATTTCCTTAATAATCTCTAAAATTTCTTCCTTATCAATTATACATTTGCCTGTAAAAGGAATATTTATTGTTTTTTCAACTACATCCTCTAAGCTTTCTAAAATCCCCAAAATCTCCATATTAGCCTCCCTATTAATATTTTTCTTAAATAATTATTTAAGAAAATATATTTCCTATCTTTGTCACAGTGCTTATTCTTCTGATTTGCTTTCCACTGTGACATAATATTTTTCTCTATTTTTATAACTTATTAAATTTATTATAAATTTTATCAACTATACAATCAGGTACTAATTGTGATATTTCTGCGCCATTCATAGCAAGCTCTTTTACTGCACTGGAACTTAAAAATGAATAATTAATATTGGTCATCATAAAAAGTGTTTCTATTTGAGGGTCAAGGTTTTTATTTAATAATGCCATCTGTAATTCATATTCAAAGTCTGAAACAGCTCTCAATCCCTTTATTATAAAACTCGCTTCTTTCTGTTTCATAAATTCAACCAAAAGTCCAGAAAACTTTTCTATTTGAACATTTGATTTATCTTTTAAAACGCATTTCAACATATCAACCCTTTCATCTAAATCAAAAACAGGTTTTTTGTTATTATTTACAAGTACTGCTACTATAAGCTTATCACATATTTTAGATGCTCTTTCAATAATATCCAAATGACCATTAGTTACCGGATCAAAACTACCTGGATAAACAAATATTTTCAACGTACATTCCTCTCAATTTCAGGATAAATAAAAATTATTTTTTTAATCCCTTTTATTTTAATTATATCTCTCAATAAATTCAACTTTCCATCTGAAAAAATGAGAGTATTGTATCACCATATTTTTGATTTCTAACCAATTTGAGTATCTCAACCTTTTCAGGTAGATTATCATCAATATCTCTTTCTGCTACAACCAAACACTCTCTACTCATTATATCATTATTTATTATATTTTTTAATGTCACTAATATTAAATTTTTATTATATGGTGGATCTAAAAAAATTAAATCAAATTTCTTTTTTTCAGACCCTAATCTAATTATAGAGTTATTTACTTCTCCCTCAATTAAAAAAGCCTTATCTATTAACTTTGTATGCTCCAAATTTTCTTTAATAATTTTTATACAATCGTGATTTTTTTCTACAAATGTTGCAGACTTAGCCCCTCTACTCAAAGATTCTATTCCAAGGTTACCTGTACCTGCATATAAGTCCAATACATGTGCTT
>CAYYEC010000389.1:0-4246 GCA_964470745.1 uncultured Eubacteriales bacterium
CTCCAAAACAGATTCAACAGTATTTGGGGAGGCTATCGGGACCACTTTTAGATAGTAGCGGACACATAAGGAGGAATGAGGTAGCATAGGTTTTAAGTGCATATTTTAACAAAAATATGAGCAAGTAGAGAAAAATTTTGAAGGGATAATGTGAATTCAGAATTTTTCTCTGTTTGTTATTGTATATTAGTTCATAAAAATAATAAATTTGTGTTAATTGTTTCGACATAAAAATACATATTTAGACAAAAAAGAGATATAAGCAAAATATAATATAAATGGTATAAAATTTCAAAAAAAAAAAAATAGTTACAGATAAAATGTGCTTATATTAAGGGTTTCGAGTATTCATAGGAAAAATTATGTAATAATACTTATTGACAAATTTAAACAGGTATAGTATATTGTTAAAGTAATAAAAGACATATGTGTAAAATATGTAGAAAGATGTTGTTTAATTTAATTTGAATATATTAAGTATAAAAATGGAATTAATAACTATCAAGAAGTACATTAATATTGTCAAAAAGGCTCAATGACTAGCAACCGGTCAAAGCAACTGTCAAAGAACCTTTTGAATATAGCAATCCTCATAAAAGGAAGCCTTGGCTTTAGTATACTCCGTTTATGTTAGATTGTAAATAAAAAATGAAGGGGGTGAAATATGCTAAAGCCTAGACTTAAATTTATGAGTATAATTGTTACAATAGCATTTGTATTATCAATGATTTTATCAGTAATAACTTATGCTTCAAATCAAATAGATAGAAAGATAGTTGTATTTAATAAAACTACTAGTTCTATCAAAAAGGAAGAATTACTAAAAAAACATGGTGCGAGTAAAATAAAAGATTTGTTTGCCATCAACGGAGTAGTGGTAAATCTTCCGAAAGGTAATAAAAAGTTAAAAGACGAAAAAGAAATAGCATACATAGAAGATGATGTCATTGTGTCTATTAACAAAAAGCCTGTACCAACTACAGTACCAACTCCTGCAGCTACTCCTACTCCAATGTCTGGTGAGGTAATACCTTGGGGAATTGAATATATGGGAGCTCCACAAGAATGGGGAACTACAAATACTGATAATGTTAAAGTCGGTATTGTTGATACAGGAATTGACTTAAACCATCCTGATTTAGCTGCAAACATCAAAGGCGGATTTAATGCTCTAAGAAAGAATAAGACTGCAAATGATGATAATGGGCATGGCACTCATGTTGCCGGTATTATAGCAGCTGCAAAGAATGGCTTTGGAGTTGTTGGAATGGTACCTGATGCTGATCTGTATGCTATCAAAGTATTAAATAGTAATGGCAATGGATATGTATCTGATATTGTTAAAGGAATTGACTGGGCTATAAAGAACAAAATGAATATATTAAATATGAGTTTTGGGACAGTCAATAATTCACAAAGTTTGCATGACATTATTATTCAAGCAAGTAATGCAGGGATTATTTTAGTTGCAGCAGCAGGGAATAACTATGGTGGTGCTTGTGAATATCCAGCAATATATCCAGAGGTTGTTTCTGTAGGTGCTATTGATAAGAATGGTAATATTGCAAGTTTTTCAGCTCAACAAGGTGTGGATGTATATGCACCGGGAGTTGATATTTTTTCTACTTATATTGATAGCGGATATATTGAGATGGATGGGACTTCTATGGCGTGTCCACATGTAATTTATACTAATTTAAAACAATAATGTAATGAACAGATTGGAGATTTTATTATGAAAAAGATTTTATGCTTAATTGTGTGCATTTCTATTTGTTTCTCACTTTTAATAAATGTAAATGCACAACAAAATAATTTGTCAATTAATAATCAATTTGAAGGGAAATGTAATTTGAATTTACCATATGATGGTGCAAGAATTAATGAAAATCTTATATCAGCAAGAATAAATGTAAACTCTATTGATATAAATCAAGATAATATATTATCATTAAAAAGTGAAGTTACATATAATCAAGAAACATATAAACTTGATATATCAGGACAACTATTTAAAGCAATTACTTTTGATAAAATGTTAGTCGGTGATGTAATTGATAATACCAATAATTTTGAAGTAATTTCACTAGCAATAGTAAAAAATCCGAAAAAAAATGAGTTGCATATAAATGAAGACAATAGTAACAAGGAGCTTTTGAAGCTTTATTTGTTAAAAAAAGATACTAGAGAATTTATAATGTTTGAGATTGTTTATAAAGATTTAATTTCATTAAATAAGAATCTTAAGATTCAAAGTTATGAAAAATCAAAAATTTTAGAGGATGTAACTAAAGAGCATTGGTGGATAAAGGTGTTTAATCCAAAAAATAATGATATAGGTATTGCATCTGTTCATACATCAACAGATACAAAGACATTAACTTATGCTGACGGACCAGGTAACTGTTATGAATATTCAATAACGGTTGAAGCATGGGGGAATATTAGAGATTATGGCAGTAGTGATACTACATTTGATACTTATAACCTAAAAATTGCCGAACAGCATTATTATTATAATGGTGTAGAGTATAACTATGATTTCCTAAAAGTATTTGGTTGTGTTGCAACTGGTGTAATAACAGAAAGCGGTTCAGATCCAAATGATGATACATTTTGTATTGCCGATTGGGGTTCTGTGTCTACGCAAGAGACTGGAGGATTAAAAGCTGAAGTTAAATTGTCTGTAGGATTTGATCTTGGACCTTTAGGAGGCTCGCTTTCATGGACACCAAAAGAAGTTATTACTACTATAAATCCTCCAAAAACTTTAAACTATACAGATGCTGTTAGGGGTGTTAAAATTCCATATGAAGCGGTATTAGCAGCAGATAATGACAATTATTCACTTGTACTTACAAAAGATAAAGGAACTAATACATCTGGAAAGCTTGCAGGAGCCACATTTTCATTTAGTGTTGGTTTCTATACTTCAGAGACTTTAAGGACAGGTACTGTGGTAGTAGCTGCAAATTATAATTAATATATAAAAAGATTAAGTAGTAAAATATATAATTTACTACTTAATCTTTCTATAGTAAATTTATGTATGTATAATGGAGGTACTCAAATTTGTTTAAATCAAAATCCAATTTACTAATAAGCTTTTTATTTTCATTATTAATAATATCTGTGGTAATGAATGTATACTTTATATCTATCAATAATTCTAATAAAAATGAAAATGCAATTTTAATTAAAAATAATATGGAGAGGCATCAAGGATTTTATCTCTTATCTATTTCAAGAGCAGAAAAAAACAATGAAACAATATTTGAATATTTTCAAAATCCTATTAATTTATTTCTTTTTATTGATGGACTAAAAGAATCTGCTTTTTACTATCGTGCAGCAACTCAAAGTCTTTCTCCTGAAGAAAACAAACCGTATAAAGCCATATCCTTAATAGAACAATATATAAATGAGTTAATAAACTACCGCAACTTAATTTTTCAACAGAGTACTAGCGAATTTGAATATGATATTAATAAGATAATTCATGACATAAAAATTATTGGCTCGTGGCTGGAAAATAAAAATCAAAAACAACTATTAAATGTTTATACTGATAAAGAGTTCTATGATGAAGTTTACAGTAAATTACTAAGCAAAGTCAAACAATTTTCTTTTTATGAGAACTAATACTTGGGATGCCCCATACCCGATTTGGTAGACATAGCAAACTCGTGTTATACTAAATATAAATAGGTACGGGGGCAATTCTCAAAAAAGAACAAATGTTTTGTTGTGTAATATTGCAAAACGACAATGGAGATGATTATGATGCCCAGAAAAGCTAGATCAAAGCATAGTGAGGCAATCTACCATATTATGTGCAGAAGTGTACTAGAAATATAATAATTAAATATGCAAAGCTTAATAAAATAAGTACCTACAAAATGGTGCTTTTTTGTATTTATTAAAAAAATTATGTAATTTAAAGAAGGATTTTGCGATTTTGTAGAGAAAATATAATAATTATAATTACCAAACTAACCCAATAAGGAGCCTACATTTTGATTAAGAGCATTATGACATTCCATAAGCTTGGAAAAGAGATAATTGCAGAAGTTGAAGGTAAACAGCCTACAATTACGAATATTGAATTAGCTGACTTTACAAAATAATATTTTAATAATTTATCAAAAGAGCCGGAGTATCAAGATATATTAAATATATTTATATAAACTACCAATATTCATCTTATGCAATATATATGGATATTTTTATCCCCATTTCAGAAAAA
>CAYYEC010000390.1:0-4237 GCA_964470745.1 uncultured Eubacteriales bacterium
TCAGGATACATGATATATTCTATTCCCATTAAATCCATTATTCTTTTATACTCACGCATATCCGCAGGACTTACAAATCCCGGTAACACATTAACTTTTCCATTCTCAGTTCCGCTATTTTCTGCAAGATATGTTACCATTCCTCTTACCATATTTGCAAAACCGGTTACGTGAGATCCTACATAACTTGGAGTGTTTGCGTGTATAACAATTTTCCCTTCCGGTACTTCTGTAGATAATATTATATTATTTAAATCATCTCCAATAGTCTCTGATAAACATGTAGTGTGGACTGCCATTATATCAGGATCATAAATTGAGAAAACATTTTTTATAGCAGTTTTTAAGTTTGACATTCCTCCAAATACTGATGCACCTTCTGTAAATGAACTAGTTGTAGCCATTATCGGATCCTTAAAATGTCTTGTTAAATGCATTCTATGATAAGAACAACAACCTTGAGATCCATGACTATGAGGCATACATTTGTGAATTCCCAGAGCTGCATATAATGCTCCAATAGGTTGACATGTTTTAGCAGGGTTTATAACCAGAGCCTTTCTTTCTTTTATTTCTTTTGGTGTTAAATCTAACATCAGCTTTCACCTCCTACGACTGCTCCTTGAAGTACTGGTTGTGTCTTCCAGGGAATACTTACATATCCCCAAGCTGGAGTATATAATCCCATATCCAGGTCTTTTGCAAAATTCAATGCTCCCTGGAATCCTGCATATGGCCCATTATAGTCATATGAATGGATCTGTCGTGCAAAAACACCCATCTTTTGAACAACATATTTATCTTTAATACCTGAGAAAAACATATCAGGTTTTAAATATTTTATAAATTCTTCTGTTTCATGATGATTCATGTCATCTATTACAATAGAATTATCTTTCATATCTTTAATCATTCCATTATAGCTGCTAAGTGGAATTTCTTTCTTAAGCTCTTCATATCTTTCAGGAGATAAAGTAACTCTGTAACGTTTTTCATCTTTTGATACTGTTATCTCTTCGATATTTTTACTATCTGCATCCTCTTTAATAGTCGGTATTACTTCTCTGCCTTCATAGTCATCTCTATGAGCAAATTCGTATCCAGCAAGTATAGTATCTACGCCCAAGTCTTTTAATAAATGTTGATAGTGATGTGCTCTTGAACCCCCAACAAATAGAAATGCTGATCTACCTTCTAATTTCTCTTTATAGTATGCCATTGAACCATCTATTAATGTCATCTCTTCTGCTATAACTTCTTCAGTTCTAGCTGTCAGGCCTTCATCATTAAAGAATTTTGCCATATCTCTTAAAGATTTTATTGTAGCTGAAGTACCTAAGAAATTAACTTTTAACCATGGTGTTCCATATTTCGTTTCAAACATTCCTGCTATATAGTTTATTGACCTATGACAATGTACTAAGTTGAGATCTGCTATATGAGAACTTCTAAGCTTTTCATAGCTGCCGTCCCCGGTCATAACAGATTGAACATGGTATCCTATTTTCTTTAATACTCTTTCAATTTCCCAGCCATCTGCACCTATGTTATACTCTCCCAAAAGATTTATTGAAAACTTTTGCTTAGGAGCGTCAACTGTACCTATAACATGTTTCATCAATCCATTGTTTGCAATATGGTGACCACCGGATTGACTTACCCCTTTATAACCTTCACAACTAAAAGCTAATACTTGAATTCCATATAGTTCTTGAGATTCTGCCGCAATTGCATTTATATCGTCACCTATTAATCCAACAGGGCAAGTTGAACAAATTGTCATAGCAGCCGGCTTAAAAATTTCATAGGCTTCTTTTATTGCTTGTCTTAATTTCTTTTCACCACCAAAAACTATGTCACTTTCCTGCATATCTGTTGAAAAACAATAAGGTAAGAAGTTATTTTCATCGCCTTCTTTTCTTGCTTTATTTCTTCTGGTATTCCATGCATAATATGAACAACCAATTGGTCCATGTACTATATGAACCATATCTTTTATAGGTCCAAGTACAACACCCTTACATCCGGCATAGCAACATCCTCTTGTAGTTAAAATGCCAGGAATAGTTCTTGTATTTGCCTGTATCTCTTGATGTTCTGTTGTTGAATCCTTTACAAACATATGACCTTTTCTATTTTTGAAGACCCTGGCTGGTAATTTTTCCAGAGACCTTTCTATTATTTCAGCCTTCTTACTCATGATATTTCACCTCAATTTCAAAATCATTAGCAAATGCATTTTTCAATTCTCCACAATGGACATTCATGAATTTGCTAAATTTGTATGTTAAATTTAATTAATAACTACTATAGTATTAAGTTATTTATAGAAGACACAAATCAAATTAATGTGTTTTAATATCAAAAACATGAGGAGTTTAGTGTAATATTTGATTTCTGTCTTCTTGTAATCTTATACTGCATCAGTACCTATCTCACCGGTTCTTATTCTTAGTACATCATTAATAGGAAGAACAAATATCTTACCATCACCAGGATTGCCAGTAGAATTAACACTTATAATTGTATCAACTGCTTTTTTAACATCTTCATCATTAACAATCATAGTTATCAATCTTTTTGGAACTAATCTGTGACCTTCTGATAACTGCTCTGCTGTATGCGCAGATTCAATAGCTCCATCACTAATAAAATTTTGGATTACAGAAAAGTCAATTTTTTTCTTTCCTCTGCCCAATACTTTTCTAACAGTTATTGAAGGGAATCCGCTATCTAGTAAAGCTTTTTTTGTCTTATTAATCATATTCATTCTAATAATTGACATAACTTCTTTCACCTAAATCACTCCCTCTAAAGTTCTTTTTTACCTGTGCTTATTGTATAAGCTTCATCAACCGGGCTTACAAATATTTTACCGTCACCAAACGCTCCTTTTGTTCCTGTTTTAGCAGTTCTCATTATAATCCTTATTACATCATCTTTGTCTTTCTCTTCAACAATTAATATAAGCATTTCTTTAGGTATTTCGTCATAGAATACGTCTCCTACTTTTACCCCTCTTTGCTTACCTCTACCTGCAACATCAATTTTTGTTACAGCCGGGAAGCCTCCGTCACATAGCTCAGACATTACTTCTGTTACTTTCTCAGGCCTAACAATAGCTCTAACCATTATCATAAAAACATCCTCCAATCTACTTAATATTATAATTCCAAGTCTTATTAACACTTTCTCTTGATATTAAATATCCATTAAACCATGTTCCATCAATATTTCTTCTAGTCGATCTTGAGCCATTGGTTTTGGAATAACAAACATTTCATTGCTATCAATTGCTTTGGCAAGTCCTCTATAAGCATCCGCCTGTGGTTCATTTGGAGCAAAATCAATAACGGTTTTCTTGTTTATTTCTGCTCTTTGTACCAGATTTTCTCTTGGAACAAAATAAATTAATTGACTTCCAAGTTCTTTTGCAAATGCTTCCAGTAACTCTTTTTCTCCATCAACCTTTCTGCTGTTACATATAATGCCACCTAAACGGCATCCTCCACTATTTGCATACTTCTGAATACCTTTACAAATGTTGTTAGCAGCATACAATGCCATCATTTCACCGCTGGCAACAATATAAATTTCCTGTGCTTTTCCTTCTCTGATAGGCATTGCAAAACCACCACATACAACGTCTCCTAATACATCATAGAATACATAGTCAAGATCATCAGTATACGCACCCAACTGCTCCAGCATATTAATAGAAGTAATGATTCCTCTTCCTGCACACCCAACTCCCGGTTCCGGTCCACCAGATTCAACACAACGTATTCCAAAGGCACCAACCTTCATAATGTTTTCTAGTTCTACATCTTCCCCTTCTTCTCTTAATGTATCCAGAACACTTTTTTGTGCCAATCCATGCAGTACCAATCTTGTTGAATCTGCTTTAGGGTCACATCCTACAATCATGATATTCTTTCCCATTTCTCCTAAACCTGCAGTTAAATTCTGTGTTGTTGTGGATTTTCCAATTCCACCTTTACCATAAATAGCTACCTGTCTCATAATAAAATCCCTCCACATCGAAAATAATTTTTAAAATAATTTTTTATAATTTGTGAAACAAATAATAAAAAAAGGACGCCTTATATCTAATAGTTAAGATATTTGGCGTCCTGGGCCTTATGATATAGACTACAATCAGGGGAGTATCTATATCTATTCGATTAAAATTATATATATTTATTTAGGTTCTGGAATGCAACCAATTTTAGATTAT
>CAYYEC010000391.1:0-4230 GCA_964470745.1 uncultured Eubacteriales bacterium
GTGTAGATCTATGACAGATATTATTTTGGAAATGAAGAATATAGTAAAAGAATTTCCTGGAGTTAAAGCATTAGATAATGTTAACTTTAAAGTAAAAAGAGGAGAAATTCATGCATTAGTAGGAGAAAATGGAGCTGGGAAGTCTACATTAATGAAAGTCTTAAGTGGTGTATATCCATTTGGTACTTACGATGGAGACATCATAGTTAATGGACAAAAAAAATCTTTTAATAATATAAAGGATTCTGAAGAGGCCGGTATAGCTATTATTTATCAAGAGCTTGCTCTGGTAAAACAAATGAATATTGCTGAAAATATATATTTAGGTAATGAGATTAAAAATCGTGGAGTTATTAACTGGAATGATACGTTAGCAATGACTTCGAAGGTTTTGAAAGAAGTTGGACTGGATGATAATCCATTGACAAAAGTTATAAACTTAGGAATTGGAAAGCAACAATTGATTGAGATTGCAAAAGCAATATCAAAGAATGTTAATATATTGATTTTAGATGAACCTACTGCAGCGCTTAATGAAACTGAAAGCGAGAATCTGTTGGGAATTATAAAGAATCTAAAAGAAAATGGGGTTTCATGTATATACATTTCACATAAATTAAATGAGGTAAAAAGTATTGCGGATACAATTACTGTATTAAGAGACGGACAGACGATTCAAACTTTAAAGAATGACGACCAGATGAGCGAAGAACGAATAATTTCTTTAATAGTGGCAAGAGAATTAAAGCAGCGTTTTCCTCGAAAAGAGCACAAAATAGGAGAACCCATTCTTGAAGTAAAAAATTGGAACGTATATAATCCTGAGTTACCAGATAAAAAAGTTATTGATAACATTAATTTCAAAGTAAGAAAAGGTGAGATTCTAGGTATTGCTGGACTAATGGGAGCTGGAAGAACAGAACTTGCCATGAGTATATTTGGAGCATATGGTGTGAAAAATTCCGGGGAATTATATTTGGAAAGAAATAAGATTGAGATAAATGGTCCAAGGAAGGCAATACAAAGTGGAATATGTTATCTTTCCGAAGATAGAAAACTAAGTGGACTAGTGCTTAGGATGGACATAAAAAATAATATTTCCCTCGCAAGTCTTGAGAAAATTACAAAGGGTTTTGGTATTAATGAAAATCAAGAAATTAAAGTTGCCAATGAATATGTTGAGGCTCTAAGAATAAAAACTCCATCGATTGAGCAAAAAACCATGAATTTAAGTGGAGGAAATCAGCAAAAAGTAGTATTAGGAAAATGGCTGATGGCTGAACCGAAAATATTAATACTTGACGAACCAACCAGAGGTATCGATGTTGGAGCTAAATATGAAATATATAATTTAATGAATGAACTAATAGAAAAGGGAGTAAGTATTATTATGATTTCATCTGAACTTCCTGAAATATTGGGTATGAGTGACCGAATATTGGTTATGCATGAAGGTAAACTGACAGGAGAACTGGACTGGAAGGAAGCGTCTCAGGAAAAAGTAATGTATTTTGCTACAGGAGGGAAATAATATGACAAATAATGATGTTTTTAGCTCGATAAAATTATCTATAAAAAATAATATAAGACAATATACAATGTTTATTGCCCTTATAGGAATAATGCTAATTTTTACAGGTCTAACAGGAGGCACATTTATAAGTGCCAGAAATTTATCAAACTTATTCTTACAGACTTCACATATTGCCATAATGGCAGTAGGAATGGTTTTAATAATTGTAGCAGGTCATATAGATTTATCTGTAGGTTATCTGGTAGGATTTTTGGGAGCAATAGCAGCAATACTTCAGGTAAAACTTGGGATACCAACAGTTCCAACAATTGTTATCACATTAATTGTTGGAGCAATTGTAGGTTTATGGCAGGGCTTTTGGGTTGCATACAGGAATGTACCCGGATTTATAGTAACCTTGGCCGGAATGTTTATTTTTAAAGGTGCATTGATAGGAGTTACAAACGGTGCAACTATAGCACCTATGCATGACAGCTTTAAGGCAATAGGGCAGGGATATTTATTTGATATTGTTCCAAACAGCCCAATACATATAAGCACTTTATTAATTGGTGCTGCATCCATAATAATTTATATTTTTATGGAATTGAAAAAAAGAAAAGAAAGAATAAGTTACAATTTTAATGTACTGCCAATGAAGGTAGAAATAGTTAAAATGTTTGCTGTTTCCATAGCTATAGCTGTATTTTTTGCCATCATGGTATTCTATAAAGGTATGCCATATTCGATAATGTTGGTTTTAATTGTAACATTGCTATATTCTTTTATAGCAGCCAAGACACCATTTGGAAGACATGTTTATGCAATTGGAGGAAATAAGGAAGCTGCAAAATTATCAGGTATTAATATTCGTCAAAGAAATTTAATGATATTTGTTTCAATGGGTATTCTTTCTGCTTTAGCAGGTGTTATATTTACGGCAAGGTTGAATGCAGCAAGTGCAGCAGCTGGTGCAGGTATGGAGCTTGAAGTTATAGCAGCCGCAATAATCGGTGGAACAAGTACTTTAGGTGGTGAAGGTACAATATTTGGTGCTATTATAGGTGCACTTGTAATGTCTACCTTAAACAATGGAATGAGTTTGATGAATGTTGGTCCCACATGGCAGTTTATCGTAAAAGGATTAATTCTGTTATTGGCAGTCTGGGTTGATATTTCTCAAAGAAATAAATCATAAAATAAAAGCTTAAGAAATATTTAGCAAAATAAAAAAACTCTGTGGATTTATTAAAATTAAAATTCGCAGAGTTTTTTATTATTCAATTCAACGTAAATCTGAAATCATTTAAAAACTTAATTGACACAACATGTTGTATATGGTAATATAAGAACGCTATATGTTGGGTGCTGCATATTAACGATTAGTTAGCAAAGCAAAAGGGGGAAGTAGTCTAAATGATTACCAAGATTAAGAAACGTGATGGAAGGGAAGTTCCTTTCAATATAGAAAAAATCGCTAATGCAATATTTAAAGCTGCCAGTGCAACAGGTGGGAAAAACTATGAGGTTGCAATGGAGCTTGCTGAAAAAATTGTAGAATACATAGAAAACAATTTAGGTAAAAATGTTCCTACTGTAGAAGAAATGCAGGATGTGGTTGAAAAAATTCTTATTGAGACAGGTCATGCCCGCACCGCAAAGGAATTTATACTTTATAGAGCTGAAAGAACTCGAATTCGTGAAATGAATACCAGACTAATGAAAGTGTTTGAGGAACTGACATTTAAAGAAGCAAAAGACAATGATCTTAAACGGGAGAATGCCAACATAGATGGAGATACAGCTATGGGTACAATGCTCAAATATGGGTCAGAAGGCGCAAAACAATTTTACGAAATGTTTGTATTAAAGCCTGAGCATACTAATGCACATAAAAATGGAGATATACATATACATGACATGGATTTTCTTACCTTGACTACTACATGTTGTCAAATCGATATATCCAAGTTGTTTAAAGGAGGATTTAGTACTGGACATGGATACTTAAGAGAACCAAATGATATTCACAGCTATTCTGCCCTTACCTGTATTGCAATTCAATCGAACCAGAATGATCAGCATGGAGGACAAAGTATACCTAATTTTGATTACGGAATGGCTCCAGGTATTATAAAAACTTATATCAAGCTTTATAGGCAGAATCTTATTAAAGCTTTGGAACTTTTAACTAATACAGAAAATTTGGAGTCTATAGTAAATAGTATTGGTAAAGAAATAAAAGAAAAATATGATTTATTTCCTAAATTAAAAAACAGCAGTGAATATTTAAAGCTTGAATACGACCTTCTAAATCAATATGTAAAAGATGAAAAGGCTATAGCTAAATCCCAGGAGTTTGCGACGAAAAAGACTGAAGATGAGACGGATAGGAATACATATCAGGCAATGGAGTCTTTTGTACATAATTTAAATACAATGCACAGTAGAGCAGGAGCACAAATACCTTTTAGCTCTATTAATTATGGGATGGATACATCACCGGAAGGTAGGATGGTAGTTAAAAATTTATTACTTGCCACTGAAGCCGGATTAGGAAATGGCGAGACACCTATATTTCCTATTCATATTTTTAAAGTGAAAGAGGGCATTAATTATAATGAAGGTGAACCAAACTATGACCTATTTAAATTGGCTTGTAGAGTCAGTGCAAAGAGACTTTTCCCTAATTTCTCTTTTATTGATGCACCATTTAA
>CAYYEC010000392.1:0-4207 GCA_964470745.1 uncultured Eubacteriales bacterium
GAAGCTTACGAAATTTTATTCAATAATAAAAATGCCAAACAAGCAGTTGTTGACTTGATGATGAGAGATAAGACGCATGAAATAGCAGATGTAGTACAAAATTCTTATTGGTGAATTTAAATTAATATGGTATAATTTAATTAAAAGATAAATATTTCTAGGGGTAGCTAATGTTATGAAAGCTGAATATATAAATCCAGTCTTAATTGCTTCTGAAAAGATAATTAAGACTGTACTTAGACTTGAAATTACATTAGGACAGCTTTCTTTATTAGAAGAGCATAATTTGAAAGAGTCACTTGCTATAGTTATATGGGTTACAGGTGATTTCCATGGAAGAATTATGTTTGGAATTAGTAAGAAAGTGGCATGTAATATTGCATCTATTATGATGGGGTCTACTGTAGATAAATTAGATGATTTTTCGAAAAGTGCTGTTGGGGAATTAGCAAATATGATTTTAGGTAGGACAGGTATTATTTTCTCAAATAGAGGGATTGAGGTAAATATTAGCCCACCTACTTTAATTGAAGGTGATAAATTAACGATATCACCCATTAATTCAAGCAAAAACAAAAAGACAATTATAAATGTTCCAATAAACCTTAATAATGGTGATATCATTGATATGAAAATAGAGATTAAAAGAAATAAATGAAAGAAGCATTATGTATGCTTCTTTCATTTATTTCTTTTAGAGTATTGACTAAATAATAGCCTTAAGTATGTATATATACATACTTTTTTTATATTCAGAAATCATTTCTTTTTTATACTTTTTGTAATATTACATTAATACGGACATATATTTATATTAGCAACAGTACTAGTACAATTTATAATTAAGAATTTAGACCAAAACAAGTGGTCTGTAAAGTATATAATTCAGAGTATGCAGACCACAAATCAAGGAAGTAGATTTGCAAAGCTTTTTATTGAATCATGAAATTGATGCTTTACAAACTACTGGAAAGCGAAAAGTTTTGATATATTTATTATTTACTTTATAAGGATGATCTATATATTAAAATATTCTTGCTTAAGATTAATAATAAAACAAGGAGGGTTTGCGGGTGGAAAAGTACAACATTTACCAGCAAATTGCTGAAAGAACGCAAGGGGATATATATATAGGAGTTGTTGGACCCGTTAGAACAGGTAAGTCTACATTTATTAAAAGATTTATGGACTTATTAGTTATTCCTAATATTGAAAACGAATACGAAAAAGAACGTGCAAAAGACGAATTACCTCAAAGTGCATCAGGTAGAACTATTATGACAACAGAGCCTAAATTTGTTCCAAATGAAGCAACCGAAATAACATTAGATGAAAACACCAAGCTTAATGTTCGTTTGGTTGATTGTGTTGGGTATCTGGTTGAAGGCGCCTTAGGATATATGGAAGATAATGCACCAAGAATGGTAAGCACTCCTTGGTTTGACCATCAAATTCCATTTGGAGAAGCAGCAGAAATAGGTACAAAAAAAGTTATAAACGATCATTCAACTATTGGAGTTGTTGTCACGACTGATGGAAGTGTTACTGAGGTAGCAAGAAATGAGTACGAAAACGCTGAAGAGAGAGTAATTAACGAATTAAAAGAAATAAATAAACCTTTTGTTATCTTACTTAATACATCTAGGCCATTTGATGATGAAACAGAAAAGCTAAGAAGTCAGTTAGAAGCGAAATACTCAAAAACTGTTATAAGCGTTAATTGTGCAAAATTAACCAATCAAGATATAAATAATATTCTTGAAAGAATACTATTCGAATTTCCTATATCTGAAATTGGAATAAATACTCCTAGATGGGTAGACGCATTAGAAAATGATCATTGGCTGAGAGTGGATGTAATGAATTCAATAAAGGAAGCCTTCAAGGATGTTACTAGCATAAGAGAGGCTAAAAACTGCTTAAGTAGATTTGAACAATATGACTTTATAAAGAAGACTTATATTGATAAAATAGACTTGGGTAAAGGCAGAATCTTAATGGAAATCAGTACTGCTGATGGATTATTCTATAGAGTTCTAAGTGAAAGTACTGGTCTTCAAATAGATGGCGAGCATCAATTGATTGGATTAATGAAAGAATTATCTAACATAAAAAAAGAATATGATAAAATCGAATATGCTCTACATGAAGTAAAGGTAAAAGGATATGGGGTAGTAACTCCGCGAATTGAAGAAATGAGCTTAGAAGAGCCTGAGATAATAAAGCATGGAAATAGATTTGGTGTTAAGCTTAGAGCAAGCGCTCCATCTATACATATGATAAGAGCAGATATAGAAACGGAAATAGCTCCTTTGGTTGGAACAGAAAAGCAATCAGAAGAACTGGTGAATTATTTATTAAAAGAATTTGAAAACGAACCTGGTAAAATATGGGAATCAAATATGTTTGGTAAGTCTCTCCACGAGTTAGTAAGTGAAGGACTTCAAAATAAACTCTATAAAATGCCTGAGGATGCTCAACTAAAATTACAGGAAACATTACAGAAAATAATTAATGAGGGTAGTGGTGGACTGATTTGCATTATACTTTAGGTGAAAAAAATTTTTTTCAAAAAATTTTAGTTAATTTTTAATATGGATTTCTCATTAAAAGAAGCTGATTCAATATGGTCAGGCTTCTTTTTTTTATAACCCGCTTATTTTATACTATGTTTCAAAAAATCTGGGAAATATGATATAATGTATACGGGGAAATTATTTTTGTATACAGAGGTGAATAGTATGAAAGATATAATGGCACGCATATCAAAATCAGAAAAAGAATATTTGACATATTTAAGAAACATGAATGTCTTTAAAATAAAAGATTTAGAAAGAGATATTCAAACTCTTTTAACAATTTCCAGTATTTCAAATATTAATACTGATCTAGAGCTACTGAAAGAATTTCTTGAGCATTTTACAAAAATAGTTGAAGAGAAAGAACAAATTGCTTTAAAAAAATTAGATAAAAAAGTAAATTCCAAAAAAGCTGATCTACAAAATGAAAAACCTGAACTCTTAAAAAACTTAAATTCACCTATAATGAAAAAAGCATATAAGAGTGAGAGTAAAGTTGATGAGAATGAATTAAAAGAGAAATTAGAAGTAGAGGATAATGTAGCTAATGTTGAAAATAAATCTAAAGTTAATTCAGACCCTTTAATTGAGAAATTCAAATTGCGAAATCTAACAAAATTTATGGATATAAAAAACAATTCATAAAAAACCCTGTATCTATAGGTACAAACCTATAGATACAGGGTTTTAAAATTATACAATTACATTTTTACCAATTATTATAGGCCAGTTATGTTCACCTTTTAGGTGTTTACCCTCGGAAATTATAACATTCTTATCAACTATAGCATAGTTTAATGAAGAGTTTTGGTCAATAACAGAACCTTGTAAAATTATACTGTCTTTAATAACCGCACCTCGTTTAACTTCTACTCCTCTAAATAAAACACTGTTTTCAACTATTCCTTCAATTATACAGCCATCAGCAACAATAGAATTTTTTACTTCAGCTTCATCATTATATTTTGCTGGAGTCTCATCCTTTACTTTAGTATATATTTTACCATTTCCATTAAATAGCTCATATCTTATTTCAGGATTTAATAATTCCATATTGCATCTATAATAAAGCTTAATATTACTCATGTTTCTCCAATAGCCTTCGTAAACATAAGCATACTGTTGAATATCATTTACTTTTTTAACTAATATATCTTTAACAAATTCATAATCTCCATGTGCAGCACTTTCTTCTAATAACGAAATTAAGAATTTTCTTTTTAATATGTAAATTCCCATTGAAGCAAGTTTACTGGTAGGGTGAAGAGGTTTTTCCTGAAAATCAGTAATTCGTCCGGTTTCATCTTTTTCAACGATTCCAAGTAAAGAAAGTTCATCAAGTTGAAAATCATTCATCTCTCTACATGCAACAGTTATTTCAGCATTTTTATCAATATGGTATTGTAGTATTGGTTCAAAAGACATGCTATAAACACAATTACCCTGTGCTACAATAACATATTCTTCATCACTTCTTTTTAGAAAGGTTAAATTATTATACATAGCATCTGCAGTTCCTCTGTACCATCCTGAACCATTTTCAGACAGGTAGGGAGGAAAAATGAATAATCCATTATTTTTTCTATCAAGATCCCATTCCTTACCTGATCCAAGGTGGTCCATAAGAG
>CAYYEC010000393.1:0-3819 GCA_964470745.1 uncultured Eubacteriales bacterium
ATTCCAGTACTTTTTAACATATCATATTTATAATTTTTCAAATGTTAAAAATGTATTTCATATATTTGTGACCTGCATGCTTTACTGAAATTATGTTTCAGGTCACATATGATTCATATATTGCATAATTCTTTCTTGAAAAATCTTTATTGCAACATATATGCTTTATACCTCACTTACAATTTATCTCAGCTACTTCTTTTTCGCAGGCTCAATATTTATTTTTATACCTTTTATTTTATTATCCTTCATAGCCAACATTACGTCTTTTGCGTAGTCTCGAGGCACTTCAACAAATGAAAATTTTTCAAGTATGCTTATCTGGCCTATCATTTTTCCTGGTAAACCTGTCTCACCTGCGATACTTCCAACAATATCTCTTGGTTGAATCTTCTGACTGCTGCCAATATTTATAAAGAATCTAACCATTCCATCTTCGGCACCTGTATTTTCAAATTCGTCGTCATGCTGTAATTCTTCTTTACTAACTTCGCCCATTAGAATCTTCAGCAATGCAGCCGCTACATCTATAGATGTATAATCTTCTTTTAATATATTTTCAATCCAATGAGTATATTTGTTCAGATTACCTTCATGCATTGTTGACTTAACTTTTTCAAGAACGATGTTTGTTTTAACTTCTTCAACATCGTTAACGGAAGGAACTTTCTGGTATACAATTTTTGTTTTGGCATATCTTTGAATATCACGTAGTTTATATATTTCTCTACCTACAACAAATGTAAAAGCTCTACCTGTTCTCCCTGCTCTACCCGTTCTTCCAATTCTATGAACATATGACTCTTCATCCTGAGGAACATCATAATTAAATACAGCTTCTACATCATCAACATCAATACCTCTAGCAGCAACATCAGTTGCAACTAAAATTTCAACTGATCCTTTTCTAAATTTAGCCATTACATGATCACGTTGTCTCTGCTTCATATCTCCATGCAATCCATCAGCTAAGTAGCCTCTTACTTGTAGATTGCCAACCAGCTCATCTACCATTCTTTTTGTATTACAAAATACTAAGCACAATTTCAGATTATAAACATCTATAAGTCTGGATAGTATTTCAGCTTTCGTGTTTTGTTTAACCTCAAAATAGAATTGTTGAATATTTGGAACTGTTAATTCCTTGTGGACTACCTTAACTAGTTTAGGGTCTCGTTGAAATTTTTTAGTCAAATCCATTATTTCTTTTGGCATTGTAGCGGAAAATAATACCGTCTGCCTTTCTTTTGGAGTCTGATTTAAAATAAATTCAATATCTTCTCTGAATCCCATATCCAGCATTTCATCGGCTTCATCAAGTACTATCATCTTTACCTGCTCCATTTTAAGAACACCACGATTAATATGGTCCATTACCCTCCCTGGCGTACCAATAATTATTTGAACGCCCTTTCGAATCATTTTAATTTGACGGTCAATAGGCTGTCCACCATATACTGGCAATATAAAAATACCTCTCTTAAATTTACTTAACTTTTTAAGTTCTTCACAAACCTGTACTGCTAATTCTCTAGTAGGACACAAAACTAAACTTTGTAATGCTTTATTTTGAGGGACTGCCATCTCTAAAGCAGGAATTCCAAAGGATGCAGTTTTTCCTGTACCTGTTTGGGCTTGTCCAATAACATCTCTTCCTTCCAAAATATATGGTATCGATTGAGATTGAATTGGCGTTGCTTCTTCAAATCCCATCTGTTCAACAGCCTTATTAATTTCTTTTGACAGGTTCAAATCTTCAAATCTTAGTTTTTCCATTCATAAACTTCCTTTATTATATATATTTTCTTACATTGTATCCTTAAAAAAAGATTAAATCAATCTTTTTTTATTATCTGGTTTCTTGGAATGAAATAAAATAAACAAAAAAAATGAACTTGGATGCCACTGGTTTTTATAAAATATTTCCTGTTAAATATTTCTTATTAAATATTCTTTCTAGGTTTAATATATTTTAAACTCATCATTAGACTAAAATAAAAAAATATTATCCTTTATTGTTAATTTAAGCTTATTGCTTATATATCTTCAACTATCGCAAGGAAATTATTACTACAACTTCTATTTTATTGCTTTCCTGAATAGATTCTAAATGATTATTAAACTAGGAAAAGGTATAGGTATATTATCTTGATTCAGCGAATAATAGTAATGGTAATTATTTCTATTTACACTATATTATTAAATTCATCGTCAATAGCAACTGATGGTGAAAGATATATAAATACTATTAAAGAAGCAACTGTTATATGTCTTGAAAAAGAATATGTAGATAAACTAAAATCAGCTACACCTGATACAGTATTGAAAAACGTTTACTCTACAAAAGACCAAATTAAAAAAGTTATGATATCTGTTGCTGGTGACTGTACTCTTGGAACTGACCAGTCATTTTCGTATTTTAACTCTTTCCCTTATGAACTGGAGCATAATGGTAATGACTATAGCTATTTTCTTTCTAATGTTAAAAAAATTTTTCAAATGGATGATTTTACTCTAGTTAATCTTGAAACAACCTTCACAGATTCTGATGAAAAAGTAGATAAGCAATTTAGATTTAAGGGTAATCCATTATATGTTAATATTCTAAAGGAAGGAAATATCGAAGCTGTAAATATAGCCAATAACCACATAAATGATTATTTACTTAAAGGATATGACGATACTGTAAAAACTTTAATTGATTCTAATATTCTATATTTCAATGAAAGCAACATAGCATATTATAAAAATGTAGATTTATCAATAGCATGCTTGGGCTATACTGGATGGGATACTTCAATAAAAGAAACTATAAAAAAAGATATTGAAAAAGCAAAAAAAGAGTCCGACTTAGTATTAATTAGCTTCCACTGGGGTATAGAAAGAAGCAATTATCCAAATGAAGTTCAAAAAGAACTTGCCAGATTCTCTATTGATTCAGGTGCAGATTTAGTCTGGGGACATCACCCGCATGTTATTCAAGGGATTGAAAAATACAAAAATAAGTATATTGTCTATAGTCTGGGTAATTTCTGCTTTGGAGGAAATTTCAATCCAAATGATAAGGACACATTTATTTTTCAAAATGAATTTACATTTCAAGATAAAGAAATTACGTTCAACAAATCAAATATAATTCCTTGCAGTATATCTTCTGTAAACTATAGGAATGATTATCGTCCAACTATATTGATTGATAATGAAAAGAAGAGAGTATTAAATAGGATCTATGAATATAGCAGCAAATTGGAATATGGAATAAAAAAATAGGGTATGTTATTAAAGAAATTAATGTATCAATTTACATAAACACCACTTAATAAATATTGATTTTTTTCAACATTTATGTTCTTAATTCTAAAAATAAACATATAATTTAATAAGAGCAAGTCCAAAGCACCTGGCAAACATATCTTGCGGTACACTAATTTAATAAGGAGTGTTTTTTATGTCAAACATTTACTTGTCTGCAATTAACACATTAGTGGCCGAATTAACGCTTATTCTTATTTTGTATAATCAAATTAAAAATAAGCGAAAACATTCTTGACCCAACTGCTAGACTTAGGACTTCATAAAATGCCGGGGATGACTCCCCGGCATTTTTTTGCCATAATGCTAAATTATCCACTTATTTTCTATGTAGAAAGTTTACCTGTCTCATCACCATATAGTATTCCATTGACGATGCCCATAATGGCGGTACTAAGCCCTATTATCCATGAAAAAATGAAGAGACTCCAACCAGTTATTGATGCTAAAGCTTTGAATATATCTGGCATTTCCACACCTCCTGATTAAATTTGGTTGCATTATGCA
>CAYYEC010000393.1:3829-4201 GCA_964470745.1 uncultured Eubacteriales bacterium
CGTTATTGTCAAGTGGCTATCTTACAAATGTGCGGCAATCTCGCTGAGGCCCTGAATCCTGGGGCAGTCGGCATTCTGGGCATAGCCGTAGCGGTCAAGGAGGATGCCCTTCATGCCGACCCCTTTGGCGCCGAGAATATCGACCTGGTACTGGTCGCCGACGTAGATGGCCTCTGAGGGCGGTATCTGCGCCCGTCGCAGCGCCTCCTGGAAGATTTCTGGACGGGGCTTGTTAGCGCCGGCGTCCCTTGAGGTGACCACCACGTCCAGCCGTGACGCCAGTCCCAGTTCGTCAAACGTAGCGGTCATATCGCTCTCGATATTGGAAATCAGGCCTAATAGCAGCCCGCGGCTCTTCAGGTCGTCCAGGGC
>CAYYEC010000394.1:0-622 GCA_964470745.1 uncultured Eubacteriales bacterium
TTTCAAGATTGTTAATCTTAAAAACTTTTTTTGGCTCTTACCTTACTAATTGGATTTTATCGAAATATTCATATGCTAAAAGATATACTTCTTTGATTAAATCTTCATATGAGTGCTTTTGGCTTCTTACACAAATTGCTGCATCTTCTTCACACAATAAGCATTTCCTATTTTTATGATTTACAAATGTTCTTGAAATCATAGTAAATTCTTTATCTATGACATCGAAATCAAATAGCCTACCAAGAGGATGTGTATCTTCAATATTTACTAGAATTTCTTTTAGCTTTACTGCATCGGCATCAGTTAAAATAAATGCCTCAGCTCCAGTTAAATGATAATGAAATTCGTCATAAATAATATTAATATTATTTGCTTCTAATTTTTTCTTTAAGATATGCCTTCCTTCATTATGAAGCTTTCTACTTATTGACGTATCCTTATTTTTACCCGGAATATTAACCATAAAAGATATTAAATTTGCTTTAAAAGTGTCTATTAGCCTCTTTTGTGTTTTTGCTCTTTCTTCCCTGGCAATTAATAGTTCATTTAAAGTTATCTCTTTTTCTCTGTTCATAGAATTATATCCCCTTTTTAACCTGACGTATTACATCAATAACGG
>CAYYEC010000394.1:638-4160 GCA_964470745.1 uncultured Eubacteriales bacterium
TTCAAAATGTATTGGCTCTGGTCTTCCAACCAGTCTTTCAGCTTTTAATTTCAACTCTTCAATTGAGCAAACAGGTAATTTCGCAGCCTTAAGATTATATAATAGATCCTGTCTTAGTGGATTAACAGCTATACCCTGATCAGTTACAAGTATGTCAACTGTATGTCCGGGTGTAATAATTGTATTTACACTATCTAATATAGTCGGAATTCTTCCTCTTATTAATGGTGCAACAATTATAGCTACCGCAGCTCCGGCAGCAGTATCACAATGTCCCCCCGAAGCTCCACGTATTACGCCATCTGATCCTGTTATAACATTTACATTAAAATTTACATCAATCTCCAGAGCACTTAATACAACAACGTCCAGTTGATTTACAGCACTTCCTTCATTATCTGGATTTGCATAATATGATGCATCAATTTGATGATGGTATCTATTATTCTTTAAAGATTCTGCAGCAGCAAGGTCAAAGCTTTGAACATCCAATAATTTTCTAATTAATCCTTCTTCATGTAATTTAACAATTTGTCCTGTAATACCACCTAACGCAAAACTGGCTTTAACATTTTTAGCAATCATCTTTTCTCTTAAAAATCTTGTTGTGGCCAATGCTGCCCCACCAGACCCTGTCTGCATTGAAAATCCATCTTCAAAATATCCGGATGCTTCTATTACATCAGCCGCATGCTTTGCTATTAATAAATCTCTTGGATTCTTTGTAAATCTGGTTGCACCGGACATAATTCCTTTAGGATCGCCTATAGAATCTACCTGAACTACATAATCTACCTGTGATTGAGGAATAGCAAATGGAAGATTTGGGTACTCAACTAAAGTAACAGTAATCAATACTACTTTATTGGCATATTGAGCATCAACTTTTGCATATCCTAAAGAACCACATACAGAATGTGTTGCTGTATCTCTGGCATATCCATTTGCATTTCCAAATGCGTCACATGAAGGTACCCCTAGAAATGCAACATCAATTTCTACTTCTCCAGATGAAATACTTCTGGCTCTCCCACCATGAGATCTAATAGTTATTGGAATATCCATTATTCCGTCTGATATAGCATCTGCCAATGCACCTCTAACTCCACTTGTTTCTATTCTTTTTACCACTCCACTCTTAATATGTTCAATCATAGGTGCATGTACATCTATTAGTGAACTTGCAGATACCACAAGGTCACCGATACCCATTTTTGAAATTACATCCAGAACCATATTAACAATATAGTCACCATTTCTGAAGTGGTGGTGAAATGAAATGGTCATACCACTTTTTAATCCAGATTGAATAACGGCTTCTTCAATTGTATCCAGGAATTTGCTTTTTATTGCATGAACTTGACGCTCTTTTAATTTTTGTGTATTCTTAACCTGACCATTTGATTCAAGTATCTGAAAGGGTCTTAACTTACCAAGTCCAAATATTTCTTCCGGGATTTCTCTACCAACTGCATTTATCATTTATTTTCACCTCATCCTATACATATACTCGTGCTGCATCAGCCAAGTCTAATACTCTACGAGCTCTTTCCACAATAGGTTTATCTATCATTTTTCCATCCAGACTAATTACTCCAGAACCTCTGGCTTCTGCTTCTTTAATAGCTTCTATTATTCTTAAGGATTTATTTATTTCTTCATCTGTTGGAGTAAATACTCTATGCACAATTTCAATTTGTCTTGGATTTATAATTGATTTTCCATCAAACCCAAGCTGTTTAATTAATCTAACTTCATTTTCAAATCCTTCTTCATCATTTACATCTGAAAAAACAGTATCTAATGCATCTATTCCAGCTGCTCTTGCTGCAAATAATATCATGCTTCTTGCAGTTAACAGTTCAATTCCATCAGGCGATCTTGTTGTTTTTAAGTCTGTCACAAAATCTTCAGCGCCAATAGCAATACCTACCAATCTTTTACTTGCAGTTGCAATTTTATATGCATTAATTACACCCAGAGCACTCTCAACAGCTGCCATTAACTTAATAGTTCCTACCTCTAGCCCTATTTTTTCTTCAAGTTCGCTAATTAACTTCTCTATTTCAATAATATCTTCCGGTTTTTCTGTCTTAGGCAACCGTATTATATCAGGCTTAGCCCTTACCATCGCTTCAATGTCACTCTTGCCAAATGGTGTATCTAAGCCATTTATTCTAACAACGGTTTCCGTTTGTCCATAATCAATAGTTTTTAGTGCATTGTATACTAAAAGTCTTGCAGCATCTTTTTCATTCAAAGATACAGAATCTTCGAGATCAAACATAACAGAATCCGAACCATAAATATGAACATCTCTTATCATCCCGGGGTTATTACCCGGAACATATAACATAGTTCTTCTTAACCTACGCATTTATCTATCCTCCCACTGAAATTCACTGATTTTCGCTGCTCTATAAACTGCTGTAAGTACCCTGGCACGAATTGTACAATCTAAGGCACCTTTATCATTAGCATTAACAATAACATCAGTTACTCCAATTTCTTTAAGTGTTTCTTCAATTACTTTCATTATTTGTTTACCAAACTGCTCTTTAACAGTACTCTTTAAAAAAATTTCAATTCCCCTGCCTTCATTTTTTTCTATTGAAATTGTAATATCACTTGATTCCAGGGTTCCTGCAATTCCAACATCTTTAATAATCAAAGCTATTCACTTACTCCTCTTTAATGTCTACTATTTTTATTTTGAATTTTTTGAATAATTTCATCTGCTTCCTTCGAATTCAAAAAATCAAAAGTTGTTTTGGGGACTAATTTTCTAATTCTTTTAAAATCTCCATGGCGTATATACTCTCGAACTTTTGATGCACTTACTGCCGAATCATCAACTGATAATCTTGGAATTTCTATTACTTGAATATCATATTTAGGAAGAACCTCCTTCATTATCGTGTTATATGTCTTCGTTACAGCACAATAGGGCTCTTCACCAATAAATCGTTTGTCTATTCCTAGAGACGGTGCAATATATTCGGCAAAAATCTTTAAATCCAATAATGCATGTGTTTCTACAATATCCTGGTATTCTTTTATAAAATACGAAGGAAACGTTGCATTGGAAATTATATAGTCTTTGCCTTTATGAACAATAACATTAGGTAAGTGTTTAACTCCCTCTTTTATTAATCTATATCTTATTTCAGCAGGAAAACTGGATTTTTCTTCCCAAACTACAAAAATATTCAACTGATTACTGATAGAAGCAGCATATTCTATTAGATATTGATGTCCTAAAGTAAATGGATTACAATTCATAACGATAGAAGATATATCTTTTGTATTCTTTTTATACTTTGATATTCCCCCAAGGTAACTTTCAACTCCATTAGGTTTATTTTCCATCAGTAAGACTTTAGATGGTATTTCAGCAATTTTATAAAATCCCAAATCAGAAAACATGTCCTTATTATAGGGCTTGGTATAAAGGAAAAGATGCGTATTACCCCTATGATATTCTTCCTGTACCAAATGAGAAACAATTCTATTGGAAAGTCC
>CAYYEC010000395.1:0-4155 GCA_964470745.1 uncultured Eubacteriales bacterium
GTAGGTATTGAGCTGCATAAATTAGCATTACTTAATTCCGTAGTTAAAAATGGTAAAAATAGTGAAAAAGCACTTATTTGCTTAAAGATTGCATGGCTGCACCGTTTAAAAGATGATAAAGAGAATGAAAATAGATTTCTCAATCAGGCACTGGAAGGGTTTACAAGAGCACTTGAGCAAGAGCTTTTTCCTGTGGCAGGCTTGGATCACCCAAGTTTATTGTATTTAATCGGTGAACTATACAGAAGAACAGGTGATAATGAGAATGCTTTGTTGTTTTTTAGCAGGGTTTTAGGTAATAGAGAGTCAAAACCAAAAATTAAGGATATGGCAAGGGATCAAAAGGATTTGATACGAGAGGTAGAAAAGCAAATATAGCAATAAATAAGAATATCATACAATCAGAAATTATTTTATCGTATTTTTGACTTTTATTTGATTATTAGACTACTTAAGTATGATACTATAAAGAATATAAAATACTTAGCAAATGAAACTTTAAAAAAGTATTTATACATTTTTCTTTCTACAATAAAATACAAAAGATAAAATATTATTGTAAATCCAAATGCTGCCCAAATATTTAAATTAGACAATGCGATAAAAATAATCAGTGAAAATATTGAATCAATTATTCTTTCATTTTTATTAAACAAACTATTACAATTATCAACACATTTAATGTCTCTTAATAAGATTTTCACAAAAATGGTTATAACATATGTTAAAACTATAGCTATGCATAAATATAAAATATACTCAAAATAGTTAAAGCTTATATGTAATTTCGGCCTAATAATCATAGATATAAAAAAAATGGCACATAAATGGAGTCCCTGATCAAATATAAAGTAAATTGATTGAACATTAATAAAATACTTATTTGTCTTTAATTTCATCCAATCAATAAAAAAATGAATCACTCCCGTAACTATTCCTGCAAAAATACCTTTTAGTCCAAAAATACTCAGTACTAAAACTTGGGAAACAGTAACAATTAAAACATGGTATATTATTCCCTTTACAGATTCAGATTTAATTTTTGCAATTCTATTTGTTTGTAAAACAAAATCACCTAATAAATGGGCAAAAACAAAAACTATTATAAAATTAGATAAAATACTCATAATTAAAATCTCTTTCTACTAATTCTATTATTCAAAAAAAGTTCTATTTTTCATCACTTGATGAAAGCCTTATAGTTAAAACATATCATTTTGCATTAATTAATCTTATTATACTATTCACTGTATTACAAATATATATTTTATCATTACTAGCTATTGCAATACAAGTTGTATTATTAAAAGGATTTGCATATGCTTTTGGCAGGTAGTCAAATTTATGATATAATTATACGACTTCGTTATTTTTTTGCCAATACGTTTTTGGAATTTTTTCTTAAAAACATTAACAAAAAACACAAGCACAATACAAGTATAATTCCTGCATTATGCTTGTTATATTTTGATAAATAGGGTTCTATATATAACGCGAAAAGTCTTTTAAATACTCATTAAAATTTCGAGTTATATTTCCGTTAAAACTTATAGAACACGAAAATAACCTTGTTTTACCATGTAATTTACTTTTCGTGTTCTATATATTTAAATTCTATAAAATCCCCCATTCTTCATATAATAACTCAACTTCTTTTAAAAGTTTCTCCTTTTCTTCATATAAAGAATTCAATAATTCATGGTCACATACTATCATTTCCATTTCTCTATCTAAACCAATAATCTTGTTTTCAATTTCCAATATACTATACTCAATCTCTTGATCTTTGTTTGAATTATACTTTCTATCCGGGGTCTTCCTCACATCCCTATTTGCTTTTATATTATTATTCTTCACTATATGACTTTCTTGGCTTGCTTCATTCCTTATTTTAAACTCTCTAAATTCTTGAAATGTCCCTTTAAAATCCATTATCTTCCCCTGATCCATTTCCAAAATTCTTGTAGCAAAGCGATTAATAAAGTATCTGTCATGAGAGACAAACAGTATAGTTCCATTAAATTTTGAAACTACATCTTCAATCCATTCTCTGGAAGAAATATCGAGATGATTTGTCGGTTCATCAAGTATTAGTAAGTTTATATTTTGCTGCATTATAATACATAATCTTAGTCTGCTTTTCTCACCTCCAGAAAGGGCTTCAACTATTTTAAATACTTCCTTTCCTCGAAAGTTAAAAGATGCAAGCATATTTCTAGCGGCACCTTCACTAATTTCAAATGTATATCTAATAGTGTCTAGTACTGAAAGCTTTGGATCATCAAATATAATGTTTTGCTGTAAAGTAGCATATTTTATACTATTCCCCAACTTAGAAACACCTGAATCCGGCATCAACTCTCCTGTCATTATTTTAATTAAAGTGGTCTTTCCACATCCATTGTTACCAATTATCGCAATCCGCTCGTTTTTTCCAATAAGAAGATTAATTCCATCTATAATAGTACGATCATTAAATATTTTTGCAACATTATTTAATACAATTACTTCATGACCAGAAAAATTTTTTTCTTGAAATGTTGCCGAAATAGCTTTAGATACTACTGGTTTTTCAGTTTTATCTATTCTCTCTATTCTTTTCTCCATTGCAAAAGCTCTTTTATGCAAATCAGGATTGTCAGCATTATTTGCCCATCCATGCATCTTCTTTGCTGCATCTTCAAGTCGTTTTATTTCTTTCTGCTCCTTTTCGTATTCTTTTAATTGATTTTGAAATCTGGTATCCCTTTCATTTATATAAAAGCTATAGTTTCCCTCATAAAGCTCCTCTTTTCCGTCTTTAATCTCGATAATTCTTTTGACTACTTTATCTAGAAAACATCTGTCATGAGATATTGAAATTATAGTACCTCTATATTTTTCAAGAAAATCTTCCAGCCATTCTACAGATTTAATATCCAGATGATTTGTCGGCTCATCCAGGAGTAATATATCTGTATCCTTAAGTATAATTCTAGCTAAATTTACCCTGGTCTTTTCTCCACCACTTAAAGAATTAAAATTCATATTAATCATTCCAGATCCTATGTCTAGCCCATTACATGCCTTTAGGATTTTATTTTCTATGTCATATCCACCTGACTCTTCAAACTCTGTTTGTATTTCACCATACTGCCTTAAAATGTATTCATCTTGAGTATGTTCCAAAGCCTTTTCCAGTTCACGCATTTTCTTTTTTAATTCATACTGCCTTTCAAAGGCAGTTTTCAAGACATCATTAGTTGTAAAATCCATAGGGTAGTGAGGAATTTGATCAAGAACTCCTATCCTGTCTTTTCCAGATACAAATACATTTCCACTTTCGTATTCCTCCAGTCCTGCAATGATTTTAAAAAGTGTAGTTTTACCTGCTCCATTTCTTCCAAGTAACCCCACCTTTTGTCCTTTATATACCTCAAAAGTAATCCCTTTTAAAATATGGTTTTCTCCATAGTATTTATTTAATTTATTTACTGACAGATCAATCATTTAAAACTCTCCCTTCAAATCCCGGATGAAAAATACCTGAACAGGTGGTAAAACCATCTGCCCAGGTCTTGTAGGATTTCAAAAAATTTTAAATGAACTTTAACAAAAATAACAAAACCCGGGCAAAAGAATCACCCGGGCATAATAACAATATAAAAAATGATGATCCACCTGCTCAGCTAACTATATCTAATTTTAGACAGACTTATCCCGTTAAAAGCTGTTTTTGCTGTAATATTAAAAATATCATGCAAAAGTATGTCTAAAATTCTGTTAACTGATGCAACTAAATTCATCATTTCACCTCCTATAGATGTCGAACTCCAAAATTAAATTTTAAAATGTAGTTCGCCATCTAAATTATCTAACACCTAACTTTTTTAATAAATTTAATCATATTGTTCGTTATCTAAAATTTCTAATTATAATGTATCATATAAGTTATTAATTTACAATACTTATTTTTACAAATTGTGCATCTTAAAATGCGTTTAAGCAGGTTCTTTCATAGTTCCCTACTACTTTTCCAAATATAAATTACCAATATAAATAAACAATTCTATTTTCTTATTTCATTACCACAACTCTTTATCTAAATATACTTCTACTTTTTCTTTTCCATTCTCATCAATAATGTATTCATGACTCATTGAAGCTTCTTCTATT
>CAYYEC010000396.1:0-4126 GCA_964470745.1 uncultured Eubacteriales bacterium
AAACGAACAAATACCATTATTAATTTAATGTAGAATCATTTGTGCGTTTAATATAGATAATATTTTCTTATTTTTTATGCAATTATATTTTAGGAATCCACTCAAAGTAAAAATTATCCTAAAAAAAGTAGAACGTAATATCTTGAAATTTTATCTTTTATCTTTTGACTTTCCTAATGATTGAGTTAATCTATCAAGAACCATTGCAAGTATTACTACTGCAACACCAGCTTCAAATCCCTCACCAATTCGAAGTTGAGTCATTCCTCTTAAAACTTGATCTCCAAGACCGCCTGCACCTATCATGGAAGAAATAACAACCATTGAAAGTGAAAGCATTATGGTTTGATTAATACCTGCCAGTATAGTAGGTATTGACATAGGTAATTGAACTTTAAAAAGTAGTTGGCTGCCTGTAGACCCAAAAGATCTAGATGCTTCAATGACATCTTTAGGTACTTGTCTAATACCTAGATTGGTAAGTCTGACAACAGGTGGCATTGCAAAAACAACTGTTGCAATTACTGCAGGAACTTGCCCCATGCCAAAGAATATTACAGCAGGTATAAGATAAACAAATGCAGGCATTGTTTGCATAAAATCAAGTATAGGTCTAAGAATTCTATTAACTACATTATTTTTTGCTGCCCATATGCCTAATGGAACACCAAACAATAATGCTATCAAAGAAGAAGAAATTACTAATGAAATAGTGCTTACTGTTAACTTCCAAAGTCCCATTGCATTAACAAATAAAAGACCCAGTATTGTAAAAATTGCAGTACCTAAACCTGAAAGTCTCCAAGCTAATAGGGCAAGTAGTAGAATTAATAAATAACTTGGAAATAAAAGAAGTAAGTTATCTAACCCTTTTACAATAGCTGTAATAGACAATTTTATACCACTAAATACTTGATCAAAATTTAGGGTTAACCAATCAATGATTTTTTCAACATAAGGACCTATATGAAAACTAAACATTTTCTCCCTCCTCTCCCAAAATTCCAGCTAAAACAGAAGCTCTTGTAATTATACCCTGTATCTTATTCTCATCATCAACTACCACTATTGGATAGCTGGTGTTAACAGCAAGTGGTAAAAGGTCGTTTATAGGGGTATCTGGCGATGTTGTTGCAAAATCATGCTGGATGATACTTTCAAAATTTGTTTCTCCTTCTCGTACTAATCTTGTAGCATCATCTATTCTTATTATGCCTTTTAGATACTTTTCCTTATCCATTACAAATATGCTTGATATTCCAGTTTCTTTCATTTTATGAACGGCAACATGAGGCCCATCTTTTCTCAAAGCTACGGCATCAGGTTTATGCATAATTGTTGCAGCAGTAATTACTTTCGCTCTATTAACATCCTGAACAAAATCTTTTACATAATTATTAGCCGGATTGGTAAGTATTTCTTCAGGAGTTCCTACCTGAACAACAGCTCCATCTTTCATTATAGCTATTCTATCACCAAGTTTTAAAGCTTCATCAAGATCATGAGTAATAAATACTATAGTTTTTTTCATTCTAGACTGCAAGTCAAGTATCTCATTTTGCATTTCTTTTCTTATTAAAGGATCCAATGCACTAAAGGCTTCATCCATCAACAAGATTTCAGGGTCTGTTGCTAATGCTCTTGCAAGACCAACTCTTTGCTGCATTCCACCACTAAGTTCATTTGGCATAGAGTTCTCGTACCCTTTTAGTCCAACCAATTCAAGTGCTTCCATCGATTTTGATTTTCGGACTTCTGATTCAATACCCTGTATTTCTAATCCGTACTGAACATTATCAATAACATTTCTATGTGGTAAGAGACCAAAATGTTGAAAAACCATTGCAAATACTTTTCTTCTTATTTGAAGAAGTTCATTATGATCGAATTTAACAATATCTTTACCATCTATTATAATCTCTCCATCAGTGGGGTCTATTAACCTGTTTAGGCACCTAATCAATGTAGATTTACCACTTCCGGAAAGTCCCATTACAACGAAGAATTCACCTTCTTCAATGGTAAAGCTGACATTATTAACTCCAACTGTGTGCTTTTTTTTATTTAAAATTTCATTCTTTGTCATTCCTTTTTTTAGAAGTGGAATAATATTTTTTGGATGTGTTCCAAATACTTTATATAGATTTTTAATTTCTATTTTACTCATTTACTAAACCTCCAAAAGCTCATATAAAACACTCTCATGATAACAAAGCAAATTTTGCATGTCAAATAAATAGTAAATTTTCCAGATAATTTACTATTCATTTGGTAGGATTATTATTTTTATACTTTTTTATTCTTTTATATACGCTTAAATGCTGTCTAATGTCATTATATAGATATTATTTCCCAAAATTACAAATAATTTTATTTATATACAAATAAATATATTTGTATTTATGGGAATAGTTCTCAAAACTACAAAACAAGCGTTATGTTACAAAATATGGTAAAATGACAATGGAGATGATTATTATGCCGAGAAAAGCCAGAGCAAAATATTGTGAGGCAATTTATCATATTATGTGCAGTATATTATGCTTTACATGAATATAAATCCAGTTTTTTCAAATAATAAAGACATAGCTTACCAAAGGAGACTTGTTTATGTTTAATTATATCTATAGAAAAATGGAATTTTTGAAGTTAAAGGATGAAAATGAAAAGGAATCTAACCATGAGATTAACAGTAGTAACAAATCTATATTGTCAAGTCTGTCTACTAACCTGAAAACCATAAAAAATATTATGTATAACAGCAGTGATCTCCAAATTCATGAATTTAGTTTTGGAGAAGAAAGAAAAGCAAATGGAGCGCTCATATATTTAAATAATATGGCAGATAGAGATTTTGTTCAAAAAAATGTTTTGCAGCCTTTAATGTATGACGCTATACATTTAGTAAAAAAGAGGCTATTGATTTAACTGATATTGCAACCATCAAAAATAAAATAATTACTGTAAGTGAAACATTTGAAATATTTAGTATGAATGAAATTATAGATAATATTTTATATGGAATTGTCATTTTATTGATTGAAGGTCAAACAAAAGGATTAGCTATTATTGTTAAAAAATGGGCTCACAGAAATGTTGAATCCCCACCGACTGAAACCGTTGTACGTGGTCCCAGAGAGGGATTTACTGAAAATATATATTTTAACATTGTTTTGCTCAGACGTAAAATCAGAGATCCCAAGTTATGCATTGAAGCATTTAAAATAGGTACAAAAACAAAAACAGATGTTTCTATCACTTATCTCAAAGATATGGCTGACCCTAAAATGGTTGAAGAGGTAAAGTTGCGCCTTAATAAAATCCAAACTGACTCTATTTTAGAATCAGGTTATATTGAAGAATTTATAGAGGATGCACCTTATTCCATTTTTTCTACGATTGCCAGCAGCGAACGGCCGGATAAAGTAGCATCCAAAGTACTGGAAGGACGGGTTGCTATTTTTGTGGATGGGACACCTTTTGTACTAACAGTACCCATGCTTTTTGTTGAAAGCTTTCAAAGTACCGAGGATTATTATTCAAGACCGTATTTTGCAAGTATTATAAGAACAATGCGATTTATTGCATTTTCTTTTAGCATTCTTGCTCCTGCAACGTATGTGGCTTTATCGGTATTTCATCAGGAATTAATACCTACCCAATTACTTATATCAATGGCAGCAGGCAGGAAACACGTACCATTTCCGGCAGTTATCGAAGCATTTCTTATGATATTTACCTTTGACCTCCTAAGAGAAGCCGGAGTACGATTGCCCAGACCTGTTGGTTCAGCTGTTAGTATCGTTGGAGCCCTTGTTATAGGTCAATCCGCTGTCCAGGCTGGTTTAGTCAGTCCCATTATGGTTATTGTTGTAGCCGGGACAGCTATTTCAAGCTTTATTGTACCTGCTCAGACAGACGCTACTTCAATTTTGCGGTATATATATCTTGCATTGGCAGGATTTGCTAGAGGATTCGGTATACTTATTAGCTTTTTAGTATCTCTAGTATACCTTGCTTCTTTAAGATCATTTGGCATGCCGTACTTGTATCCGATAGCTCCTTTTTCTCTATCTGGTATGGAGGATACATGCCATTACCTATACTTAAGAAGACAAAGAAAAGG
>CAYYEC010000397.1:0-4070 GCA_964470745.1 uncultured Eubacteriales bacterium
TTCGTTAATTGAAATAACTTTATTATGTTTTTTTTCTTTTCTATAGTAATCAATGAGACGCCTTTTGATGACATTTTCAGAAAAAGACAAAAAATGTCCTTTAGATCTGTCATAGGCATTAATTGCCTCTGAAAATGCCATAAGAGCAATGCTCAATTCGTCATCTACTCCATATTGAACAAATCTCCCGGTAAATTTGCATGCACATTTTGCAATGAAAGGCTTATATTCTTCTATTAATATCTCAATTTCCTGTTTATTAGCTTTAATATTTTGCACTCTATCATTAATCAATTCGGTTGACATCATTTTCTCCTGAAATTATTGGTTTCATATTTTTTATCGGCACTATTGATATAGATATTATATTCTAATTCTGGGACTTATATATAACGAACAATAAAATTAGATTTATCAGAAAAGTTAGGTGTTAGATAACATGCTATTTTATGTTTGATTACTTTACATCATATCCCTGGTCCTCTATAGCATCTTTAATTGTCTCTACACTTACTTTATCAGCATCATGTTCAACAACTACTTTTTTTCCCTTTAAATCAACAGAAACACTTTCGACTCCATTTAATGAGCCTACAGCCTTCTTAACACTATTTTCACAATGTGGACAAGACATGCCTTCAACATTTAAACTTGTTATTTCTTTAGCCATTATTTCACCACCCTTCAACTATTCTTATAGGGTTTAAATCTCTTCAAACTCAATGAATTACTTACAACTGATACAGAACTAAATGCCATTGCACCTCCTGCAATCATTGGATTTAATAATCCTAATGCTGCAAATGGTATTCCTATTGTATTATAAAAGAATGCCCAGAACAAGTTTTGCTTAATTTTGTTCATAGTTTTTCTTGACAGCTTTATAGCTGCCGGAATTGCTCTTAAATCGCCTCTCATTAATGTTACATCTGCAGCTTCAATTGCTACATCTGTTCCTGTTCCCATTGCCATTCCAACATCTGCAGTAGCCAGCGCCGGAGCATCATTTATTCCATCACCGGCCATAGCAACAACTTTACCTTGCTTTTTAAGCTTTTCTACTTCTTCAGCTTTGTTTTCAGGTAATACTTCTGCAAGAACATTTATAATTCCTACTTGTTTTGCAATTGCATTTGCAGTTCTTTTATTATCCCCTGTAATCATATAAACTTCAATACCCATTTTTTGAAGCTCAGCTATGGCTTCCTTGGAATTTTCTTTTAATGTATCTGCAACTGCCATAATTGCTTCTATCTTATTATTTACAGCCATTAGCATTGCAGTCTTACCTTCATCTTCTAATTTAGCTATATCTTTTTCCATATTTCCAATATCTATTTTGTTTTCAACCATTAACTTTCTTGTACCTAAATAAATAGTTTTATCATCGATTTCAGCTAAAATTCCTCTACCGGGTATAGCTTCAAATCTACTGGGACCTTCAATATTTTGAAATTTCTCTTTTCCCTTTTTATAAATAGCAGCTCCCAACGGATGTTCAGAACTTTTTTCAGATATAGAAGCCAATTTAAGCAGTTCTTCTGAATCAAAATTTCCAAAAGAAATAATATCAGTAACTTCAGGCTCACCCTTTGTAATTGTGCCAGTCTTGTCTAATACAACTGCATTTAGTTTATAAGCCATTTCAAGATATTCTCCACCTTTGATAAGTATTCCATTCTCTGCACCTTTTCCAGTCCCAACCATAATAGCAGTAGGAGTTGCAAGACCTAATGCACATGGGCATGCAATTACAAGAACAGCTACGCTGCTCACAATCCCCGCTGAAATATTGCCTTGAATAAAATACCAAATTAGAAATGTCACAACTGCAATAGTAACAACTACAGGTACAAATATACCCGAAACTTTATCTGAAATTTTCTGGATAGGAGCTTTAGACCCCTGCGCATCTTCAACCATTTTTATTATTTGCGAAAGTGCTGTATCTTTCCCGATTTTTGTTGCTTCAAATTTAAAGGTTCCAAATTTATTAATAGAAGCTCCTATGACAAAATCGTCTGCTTTCTTCTCCACAGGAATACTTTCGCCGGTAAGCATGGATTCATCAATTGATGAATTGCCTTCAATAATCTTTCCATCGACAGGTATCTTTTCTCCAGGTCTTACTACTATAATATCTCCAACTTCAACCTCTTCAATTGGAATATCAATTTCATCTCCATTTTTAATTACTCTTGCAGTCTTAGCTTGAAGTCCCATTAACTTTTTTATTGCTTCTGAAGTCTTTCCTTTTGCAATGGCTTCAAGATATTTACCCAATAAGATAAGTGTAATAATAACAGCAGATGCTTCAAAGTAAAGCTCTTTATTCATAGTTCCATCCATTGGCTTAAAAAACGCATTGTATAAGCTATAAAAATAAGCGGCAGAAGTACCCATGGAAACCAGTACATCCATATTTGCGCTTTTTGACCTTAAAGCATAAAATGCATTTTTATAGAATCTAAATCCAATAATAAATTGAACAGGGGTAGCTACTATTAGCTGAAAATATTCGTTATGAAGAAGTAAAATATTCCACTTAAAAACCATAGAAATCATAGCAAAAAATAGAGGAGAAGTTAAAATAGCCGAAATTATCAGCTCATATCTTAGCCTTTTAACTTCCTTTTCTCTACGTTCTTTTTCTATATCCTGACTGACTTCCTCAACTTTTTGTGCTTCATACCCTAACCTTTTAATTACTTCTGTTAGCTCTGAAACCTTGATTTTTGTACTATCATATTCTATTGCCGCCTTTTCCGTAGCTAAGTTAACAGCTGCAGATATAACACCCTCCGTCTTATTTAGTTTTTTATCTATTTTGGCTGAACACGCCGCACATGACATACCTGTTATTTTAAGGTCAACTTTCTTATTTGATTGTGGCTCTTCTTTTATAACATCATATCCTAAATTTTTTACTACCTCTTCAAATTTTTCTTCATTAACTATGGTATCATCAAATTCAATAGTAGCTTTTTCGAGAGCTAAATTTACATTTGCTTGCTTAACTCCATCAAGCTTATTTAATTTTTTTTCAATCTTAGTTGCACATACAGCACAAGACATACCTGTTATCTTCACTGTTTCTTTCTTATTCATCTATATTCACCTATTTCTTTTTCTTATTTAAATCGCAGCAATCAAGTTTTCCCTTTCCAAAAGCTTCTTCATTATCCTTAGCCATTTTCTCCAGATATCTCGCTAGCGCTTCCTTTAATTTTTTAAACATTACTAACCTCCTGCTAATTATTACCCACAGCATCCTCCACTTCCTGCAGGTAATTCAAATTCTTTAACTTCCTTCTTTATTTCATCAATATTTATATCATCTACTACTTTAACATACCCATTTATCATTCCCATCCAACAGGAAAAATAAAAATCTCTTTCTGGAACGAATTTTATTTCTTTTTCACCGTTTAATGTATTCTCAATTCTCATTTCGCAGCTGATGCAGGTCATTTCTTTAATATTAAGAATTCTTTTTATTGGCCTCTCTGCCATATACATCCCACCTTAATAGTATTTTTATCTATATCTTATCAAAGGTTTATGGAGATTTTATGGAGAATAAACTTTTTAATATGACAAAGAGGAACGATTCTTAACTGACATAATATATTGTGTCAGTTAAGAATCATTCCTCTTTGTCACGTACCACTGTCATGCAAAATATTCATTTATAGATTTAATTGCTGTATCTACCATTAATTTTATATCTTCTTCTTCTACAATATACGGAGGCATAAAATATATAACATTTCCTAAGGGTCTTAATAAAACACCATTTTTTAATGCAATTTTATATATATTATATCCCACTCTTTTTTTCCAATCAAAGGGTTCCTTTGTCATTTTATCTTTAACAAGTTCAATAGCACCAATCATGCCAATTTGGCGAAACTCGCCTATGTATCTGTGATTTTGTGAGAACTCCATAGTCATTTTTTTTATTAATTCAGATTTTCTGAGATTATTTTCTAATACATTTTCATCTTTAAAGATATTTAATGATTCACATGCTGCAGCACAGGCTAAAGTATTGCCTGTATAACTATGAC
>CAYYEC010000398.1:0-4066 GCA_964470745.1 uncultured Eubacteriales bacterium
AACCAGTTCAATATCAAGTATATACAAAATTTTGATATGTTGATTGAACGTGGTAAAATTAAAGAAAAGTATCACGAAGAATTAAAGACCTTGGAACTGCTTGAAGAAGAACCCGAAATACTTCCATTTTCTGAACAGAACCGCCACAAGGATTTGCAAAGCGGTTTATTACTATGTAAAAGTTTCTCCCCTGAACCTTTTTGGGTATTGTTTGGTAATGTTAAAAATTATCAACCACAGTTTCTTAAAGAGAAAATCTACAAAGATAATTTTTATAATAAAATTTATAGGGATAAAAAGGGCTATGCTTACATGCTCATTCCACTTTATGATTTCAATCCTAACATGGTGCAAATCATGTTTGAGAAAGCATGGGAAATGGGGTTGCGGGAGAACCCCAATTACTTCTTGTCCTTTGTGTACAAAGCTCATATAGATGACTATGAAAGTGCTGCAAAAGACTTTGTAGAGTTTTATACACCTGAAGAAATAGAGAAAAGATTTAAGTTTTTATATTGGCACTCAAAAATGCTATACTCCTCCCGCTCAATCATGTTCTCATTCAATTCAGTTGAGGGCAAAATTCAAAGCTATAGCCCTTATGTTGAGAAAGCATACGTCAAACTGCTTAACTGCCTATTACGTGCTTTAACGCTCGTATATGGCGAGATAGTAGACACTAATGTTCATTTTGATAAGCATATAGTATTTAGAAATAAAAAACTTGATATGAAAGAAGGAGGATAAGTCATAGAAAAATAAACGATTAGACATTTAATAAAACAATACATAATCAGGAGGAATATATTTTATGTTATATAATCTATCAAAAAAAGAGCAGGAAATTATTAGAGAATATCTGGCTATTTTTAATACACACTTTAAGGAAGTAGAAATTGAGAGGGTTGATAATACTTTTTATATTTTTCAATCCGAACCAAATTTCTTAGAAAGAAACTGGTTTTGGCATACCACTAGTCCAAAAAGGTCGGAAGCCATTTATGAACTGAATGGCTTTCTTTATGGGACGGTAAAATTATTATTTAAGCAAATAAAGTTGAAAGAGGATAAAACGGATGGCAAATAATAGGAATTTATCAATTGATGTAAGGTATAAAATGCAGCAGGAAGCAATAAAAGAGGTTTGTGAGGAATTGGGTTTAGTAGCTTTTTATCCGAATTATCATAGTAAGGACAGGGATTGCAATACAGTTTTGGTATATACACAGGAAGCTCATAAATTTAATGAAGCCCTCCCCTACTATGCTTCCTATAATGAGTATGCACCTTATATCTGTTCTTTTGAAAACACTAATTGTAATGGGTGGTTTGACCTTAACTGGCTCAATCATGGTAAGATTGATTGCAGGGATAATGTAAAAGCAAAAATCAAGGCTTTTATAGAAGCCTCACTGATTACGAATGGGAACAAGAGGAATCAAAATGAAAAATAAGTATTATGCATTATTCAGTTGTGACCAGTGGAAAAGCCACTCGTCAATGTCATTAATAGGTGTATTCACCCTTCTTAAACTTCGTAGTGCTATTCGTAAGCGTATTAAATCCAAAAATTTCAGTTTTGATGGGTATGACATTAAAGAAATAAAAAACATGAGTATACACGATTTGGATATTGCTCTACAGTATGGGTCTATAATAGAATTATCAATAAACGAGACACTGGATTAGAAAAAATCTCCTCCTATCTTTTGTAAGTATAGCTGATAAATGTTAGAATAATTCACACGGGAGGTGTGAAATGGAGTTAACAAAACAATTTTTAGAACGCTCATTCAAAGAAACTATTATAGCCTATGAAAAGCAAATTAGAAAATTACCTAACATTACTTTAAAATATATTAGTTCAGATAAGTTTCTTGCAGATGTAAAATATAATACTGTTAATCAGCAGCTAATAAAGATGGGAGCTTTTCAAAACTTTGACAAAGAATATCCTAATTTTTTGGCTGTATATGAGATGGACAAGAACCCTATATTTTACAAGGTAACAGGTAATTATAGGGTTTCAATTTGTTTTGAGCTGGCAAAGACATTAATGAAACCATTTGAAACTCATAAAGTAAGGGAATTTTTAAAACACTCCTTTGCCCATGAAATAACCCACGTAATTGAGGAAGTAATAAAGCAAGAAAATCCTGAATTGTGGGAGCAAGTAAAGAGTAGAGTACCACAAACAGACCCTCAACACATTACAATATTAGCACATGAAGCTCTAGCAGAAGATATGGCTAATAAGGTTGGAGATACTAATGTGTATGAAGAAGTAAGCGAAGCACTGTGGAGGAAGGTGATAAAAAATACTCAAAGGAGGAATTAATATGATACCTAATTATTTATTAAAAGAGAAAGTCGAAGTAGTTACTGAGCCTAGCTTCTTTCTTACAGAATGGAATGACAAGCAGTTTAAGAAGGTAAACCGTACGCTTATGAAACTGTTCAAAGGACATGTCTTAACAGACCATCGTGGTAGAAAGATACTTATAACAACACAGTCAGTGCTTGATAACTTCTTCGGTCTCCCCTACACCTCGTCATCAGGTTTTGCTATGCTAAGCAATACAAACACACTGTACTATGTAGATGCAGATAATAAGTATAATCTTGAATATGTGGCTTTGGATAAGAACGAAAACGTGTATCTCGTAGCATATGACAAAGATGAAAATGCGATATATCTAAAGGTAAGGTAAATAATTCCTTATCTTTTTTTATTAACATTTTTGATTATCAAATCGTATAACTTAAAGGAGGAAAATTAAATGAGTATATATAGTTTTAAAAGTCACCCCCATATACCTGTTGATGAAATAAAATGGAAAGAGTATATGAATTACGAAAAGGTTGATTATAATAATAAGCAATATGATGATGAAAAGTATCAATGGAAAATGGTTTATTTAAGAGGTAATGATGAAAAGTATGGAAGAATGATGATTAGTGAAAAATATAAATTAATAAGAAACACAACTATGGGAGAGTTTTATGGAAATAGTGCAGTAGACTAGAACGGAGGTAATCTAATGAAAACCATATTTGATAAGGTTAATGAGTTTTTTGATAAACAGGTTATAACTATTGAGCGTAAATCAAATACAGTTGTTAACAATGACTTTAAAAAAGCTGTTGCAGATAAGCTATCCTTATATGCAGAGGTAATGATTGATATTGCTATGAACGCCGCTTGGCTACTTAAAGAAAATAAGATTGACCTACAAGATTCCAAAGAACTTGTAGAGGTAATACAAAATCTTGCTATTAAGTTTGAGGAAAGCTACAATCCCGAATGGGATGACTATATTGACAGAGTTGATAGTTTTGCAGTAACAGAGATTACAAAATATTACACATCAATTAATCAGAATTTTGAGAATCATTTGAAAAATCAATATAATAATAATATTGGAGGGTAATAAAATGAAAAACGAGGGCAAAGGTAAAAAGTTGATATTAACACGAAATGAAAATGGTGAAGTTAAAGCTGCTATCAATGTAACCTTGGGATTGGGTAAGGTAATTAAATCAAAAAATTTATGTTGTATGTATCATAGTGGGGCTATGAATATCATGGAGAACAGTATAAGAAATGTACTTGATAAGAAGATAACCAAGAGTTATAATGCCCGCCAGAAGTACGAAGAATTGAAACCCCTGTTTGAAAGCTACTTCCAGTTTAAGTTTTATTTAACCCTTGGGATTGCGGCTTTTAATCTTAGAATTACTGAGCAAGGCACTATAGATGGCTTTGTAGAAGGTCGTGAAAATGAGTTTGACATTATTGTGAATGATAACGATTGCGGTGATGATGGTCTGGTACAGTGTGGTAAATGTAGTGTAATAAGAAATCGGTCAGAAGCCTACCTCAGTAATAAATACTTGTATCTTTGTGAGAATTGCGAAGATGATAAGGACGGGCAGTCATGATTGAGTATGCCTATATAGTATCCATGCGGAGTACACACATAATTAGAAATTTTGGTTAAAATAATATCATACATAATCTTGTGGTATAATAGGTGTGACAATAATAAAGGAGGATGTATTTATG
>CAYYEC010000399.1:0-4060 GCA_964470745.1 uncultured Eubacteriales bacterium
ATCCTTAACGGCACTTATTATACCTGCAAGTGCCGTTCCATGAGCTTCATCATATATTCTTTGAGGGTCATGGACCGTGTTTGTATTATTTACAAAATCCCAGCCTTGATAATCATCTACAAAATTATCATTATCGTCATCTATGTTATTCCCAAGAATTTCATTAGGATTTATATAAATATTTGATTTTAGGTCTATATGCTCTGTATTAACAGCTGAATCAAGAAGCCCTATTGTTACACCTTTACCGGTTGATAACTCCCATGCAGGCACAACATTAATATTTATCTCTCTACTATATGCAGAAGTGTTATTCTCGTCTACCTGATTATCAAAAGCTACATTATCTAATCCCCACTGACTATCATAATATGGATCAAGGGATGCAATTGATAATTCATAGTCTGGCTGAAAATACTCAATTTCAACGGTCATATTATTTTCAGTTAAAAACTCCCCGAATTTTTCCTTATTCATCTTTTCATTTGTTTGAATTACGTTTAATTCTTTTGTCTTTAATGCCTTATTATTGACCTTTTTTATTGATTTGACCTTATTTTTGATTTTTGTTTTTAATGTTTCATTTTTCCCATTATCCTTAAACTTAACAATAAACCTGTCAGTCTCTTCTTTTTCCTTTTTTTCTTTTAACTTACTCCAGTTTCTTATGAATTCTTCTATCTGCTCCAGAGGTAATTTCTCCTCCATTAATCTATGTCTTAGACTTTCTTCGTCTAATTCATTTAATTCGACAGAATCCAAAAAAGTTGAGTCAAGTTTTGGAATATTTCCAACTATACCTTTATTAACAGCACTTAGGTTATTTGATAACTCTTTGGCATCCACTACATACCCAGGTATAATACAAACCACCAGCATTAAAACAAATAAGAATTTAATAATACGGCTTTTACAATACAACATTATACATCCTCCTAAAATAATATTTTTATTTAAATTTGAAAAACTGTCATCCAATTAACCGTTAATAATAACTACCATAAAATCACTTTTATTAGTAGAAGAACTAAGAAATATGGCTATAAATTAGCTTCCAATTTTTATACATATATATTTTACATTTAAATTTTACAGAAAAATTTTACATAATACTAATAATTTTGTTTCTATTTATAAATACAGTTACAAATTATATTGCATAATTTGCTAATAATCAACAATTTTCGCTCGACAAAATTCGTTGTACACTTCAAAAATATCATCTGGCAATAACAAATGATATTTTTGAAGTGGACAGACTTGGCATTTTTTGGTTTTGAATAAATAATCAAAATTAATAAATAATATACTTGAAAGGATGTGATTAAATGGCTAATGAATATAGTGAAGTTAAAAATGAATCTTTTGGTATAACGCATTTTATTGTAAGAATAGTTGTAGGAGCAATTGTCCTTGGAATTACAGCTTTTTTTACTCCTGGATTTGCAATCTCAGGAATATGGCCACTTTTACTTAGTGCTATTGTATTAGCAGGATTAGACTATCTTGTTTTCAAGTTGTTTAAAGCTAATGCAACACCATTTGGTAGAGGAATATCAGGATTTATTTTAGCAGCTGTAATTATCTACATTACACAATTTTTTGTGGCTGGATTTAGTGTAACGCTATTTGGAGCATTATTAGGTGCACTAATTTATGGTGTTGTTGATGCAATAATACCAGGGAGAGCAATGTAAGTAAACTTTTAATTAGTCAGTGTTCCTTTTAGAGATAGAAAATGGATAGTAAAACAACCTTTTACGCAGGTTATTTTACTATCCTTCTTATATTTCAAAAATCTCATACTTATCAATAATTTTAACAGGGTGATATGAAAGTTTTGCTTTTCTTAATCCCTCTATACCTAGATCCTGTTCTCTATTTATGTATTTTATGTCTCCCCATGTTCTTTCACAGAACTGTTGATTTACCAGTGTGTATAGTCCATCAATATTTCTATTTGCCTTCTCAATATGTATAACTACTGTATTTTCATTAAGTACTTCTCCAACTGTATAGGCCTGAAATACTCCATTAACCTTTATTAATGCTCCATGGCAGTTCAGTTTTTCCATATTTCTTAATAATTCAAAATTTGCATACCTTTCACAAAATTCTCCATTAACACAGTTGCAATCAGTATCTTCACACCAGGAATTATTAATTTTTATACATTCTTCAATATGTTCATTTGTAAGTTCAACATATTCAAATGAGTATAGCTTATTAAACTTATTAATATGATTCCTCTTGGCATGAAATTTTTTACCTTTTAGTGTAATTAAATCTTCTGCTAAATATACATAATCACTGTTATCTCTATCAGCAACATAATCAAATTTAAGTTCTTCACAATTTAAAAAATATATTAGCTGTTTCTCCTCTATACGTTGAAAAATCAATCTTAAATTTTTCTCATTAAAGTATTGTTTTAAAGTCTTAATAGTATCTGAAAATTTTTCTGCATTTTCTTTTCCTAAAGGGCATAAAGCAAAAGTTTTTTCATTTTTTCTCACAGAAACTATACATAAAAAATCATTTATAATAGCATATCTAAACTTATAGAAATCTCTCCACATAAAAAAATTTGTAAAGGTCATTTCTGATATTTGTAAATTATTTTCTTTTAGATAACTATTGAATAGATCTTTTTCGTTTATTGTTATCTCTTTAAAATCAACCATTATTTAATTGTTTACCCTACTATATTCATTCCTTAATCACCAAATCCTACTCCTAAAGTCTTTGCTATTCTGACCAGCTCACCATCCGGGTCAACTAATTTTACTTTACCAGCTACGTCTTCAAGTGAAACAGAAGATATTTTCTTTCCATCCAAACAAACCATTTTCCCAAATTCACCACTGTTAATTAGCTCAACAGCAGCTACTCCAAATCTGGTTGATAGGACTCTATCCATTGGTGTAGGGCTTCCTCCTCTCTGTAAATGGCCTAAGACTGTAACTCTGGACTCAATACCGGCTAACTGCTGAATCTCTTCGGCTACAATATTTCCTATACCTCCAAGTCTAACAGGCTCAGGACTATCTTTAATAATTTTTTTAACAACTACATCTCCATCAACAGGTTTTGCGCCTTCTGCTACAACTACTATACTAAAACTTTTACCTGCATTTTTTCTTTCAATGATTTTTCTCGCTACCTTATTTATATCATAAGGTATTTCCGGTATCAGGATAACATCTGCACCACCTGCAATTCCTGATTCCAGAGCTATCCATCCAGCTTCTCTTCCCATTACTTCCAAAATCATTACTCTGTGATGAGACTCTGCAGTAGAATGGAGTACATCAATAGCTTTTGTAGCTGTATGAACAGCAGTTACAAACCCAAAAGTTATATCTGTAGCATAAAGATCATTGTCTATTGTTTTAGGAACACAAATAATATTTATACCCTTTTTTGCTAAAGCTCCTGCTCTTGCTAACGTTCCGTCTCCACCAATAATTACAAGGCAATCAATATTGTGCATTTTTACATTTTCAACTATTATATCCGACATATCCTTATACTCTATCTTACCATCTTTAACAACCTTAAAGTCGAAAGGATTATCTTTATTGGTAGTCCCTAAAATTGTACCCCCTTTATCTAATATTCCTGATACATCGGCAGAATGCAATTTTACAAATTTATTCTGTACAAGCCCTCTATAGCCATCTAAAAAACCAATAACCTCATAATTGTACTTTAGCATTGATGTTTTTACTACAGCTCTTATAACTGCATTTAATCCGGGACAATCGCCCCCGCCAGTTAATATTCCTACCCTTTTTACCATTATATACACCTCCAAAGGATTATTTACTTACTGCTGCTGCTTTTATTATTTCAATTAAAAACTCTGTTGCTTTAACCATATCATCAATGCAAATTTGTTCATTTACACTATGTACCTTATCCATTCCCACACTAATATCAACAGCTTTAATTCCTTTACTATTTATTATATTTGTATCACTCCCACCTCCAGTAGCTTTTAGCTTTAAATCCAAGCCTGCATTTTTACTTGCTATATCTAATAACTTAATAATTTCAT
>CAYYEC010000400.1:0-4044 GCA_964470745.1 uncultured Eubacteriales bacterium
CTCTTTTGCTTTTACTTAAAACAGTATATTTAAGATTTGAAAATTTATATTTATCTATATATCTATACACTAAATGCAAATTTCCATATACATCCAAACATGAATCATGTTGGTTATAGCATAAGCCTTTAGACTTATCTATTTTTTTTGAGTACCAACTTCCATTTATATAGGAAAAACTATGTATTGACCAGTGTTTCTCATTATTCAAAAGTATAAAAGATGCTACTACATATATTTCATCTTGATTAACCTGTATTATTGGGCTATTTGGAATACCAATAATGTTATTGAAACCAAAAACTTTTTCTTTTGTTAAATTAAGATTATCAAATTTTGCATAAATAATCTCATATTTTCTATTTACCATTATTATATGTATTATTGATTTCTCATCTACACATACATCAAAGTCCAACTTTATATTGTCTTCGATTACATATTTACCATATAAGTTTTTTGTATCAGAGTAATATATATACAGGCTCAAAGTATTATTTTTTACAAGAAACTTATACATCTTATTTGCTATTAAGATACATTTATACTCCTCTAAACTTTCTACAGCATTATATATCTTGGTTTTACTATTTAAATGAACATGCATTTAAACACCTGCTTTATATGCTTTGCGTCTTGTCTTACAAACATTATAATACATTATATTAAATTAATTGAAAATTATGCATATACCCTTTATAGTAGTTTTTAACACATCAATTTAAAATTCTATATATATTACAATTTAGTTTCAATTATTGATTTAATATATTTCACTTTATTAATCCATGAGTTTTCTTCTGCAAACTGAACTCTTTTTTCTATTTCCTCATTACAATCATATTCAATATAGCTTATTATACTATTAAAGAAGTCCTCGTAGCTATCACTGCTTTTAACTATATCATTTCTGCATTCGCTTATGTCAGTTGTTACAACGGGCTTTCCTCCGCTTAAATATTCATACATTTTCACAGGATTACATGCTTTAGTAAGTCTATTTTTTTTGAAAGGTATTATACATACATTAAATCTATTTAAATAGCGGGGTAACTCTTCATATTTTTTTTGACCCAAAAAATACACATTATTCATCCTTAGTGGATATGCATTTAGCTTTAGTAATGGACCAATAAATACTATTGAAAATTTGTTTCTTAAAGCTATGTACTTTATTAGCTTCCAATCAATCCATGGTGCTACAGCACCAATATATCCAACAATTGGCCCTCTAATATCTTTCAGATTATCTGGTTCATCAAGTGTCAGTATTTTAGATCTTGAAAAATGACTGATGTCCGCGCCATTTCCACATATATATGTTTTATCTTTGTATCCTTTACAATAGTTATATAATAAGTCTGATGTAACAAAAATAATATCAGATTTTTTCATCAAACTAATAACGCCCCTTTGCCAATAACTAAAATAATCAGCAGGATAATCAACAAAATCAAATACTACAAAATCCTCATCATATCTTCCTATTTCTCTGTACATAGGTGGATATGATATCCATAGTACTCTTTTATTTTTACTACATGACAAAGGGAAAACCTTATTATAAATATAAAAGTTTTCCCCCGCTTCAACAATACCACTTTTATCATTATTTTTATTATACAGTACTGCTTTATATCCTTGTTTCCCGAATTCTTTGAGCAGCTGTTGAGGTCTTTGAATCATAAGATTCTTAAAATAATTCGGGTAAATAATTTCAAACAAGCAATCACTTCCCTATCTTCCCCCAAAAGTTTCTTCTATTATATTTTTAACTGTTATTGCCCTGTGAACCCATGAGTTATTTTTTGCTATTTCTATCCTTGTATTTATTTTTTTTATATTATTTTTATCAAGAAGAGCTTCATGTATTTTCTGATTAAATTCTTCCTTACTTTTTCCAATATATATTTCATTAATTTTTGATGTTTCAGGCATATTAGTAGTAACAATACCCTTTCCTGCACTTAAATATTCATACATTTTTATTGGATTGCAGGACTCAATCATTGGAGTAACTTTAAATGGTATTATGCATATATCAAAATATTGTAAATATCGAGGCAGCTCATCATACTCTTTTCTGCCTAAATAATAAATATTTTTGGCATCAATTTTCCCTTTGAATCTCCCATATAATGGTCCAATCATAACAAAATTGAAGTCTCTATTTCTTTGACTTATATATCTTATTATATTCCAATCTATCCATGGAGCGATTGCTCCATAATAACCGATTATAGGTCTGTCATTTGTAGGTAAATCCTTTGGCCTTTGCGAAAACATCTTTCGAGCTTTGTTAAAGTGTGCAAAATCAGTTCCATTAGGACACATATAAACATCCTTATGCTTTTTGCTGTGATAATTATATAACTTTTCTGCTGTTGTAAATATTATGTCTGCTTTCCGGGTGATTCTATCCAAATCCTTTGCCCAGCTGATAAATTCTCCACTTGCCTCATCAATTGCATCAAATATTACAATATCCTCACCATACCTGCCAATTTGATTAACATGAGGAGGATATGATATCCAAAGAATTATAGGTTTGTCAATATTTAACCTGTTAAGAGATATTTGTGGTTTACATAAAAAGAAATTTGGGTATAGCTCCTCAATATCTTTTTTTTGCTTGAAATAATAGTCGTTATTATAAAAGATCACGTTAAATCCTTGAGCTGCTATTTCTTTTAATATTTGCTGCGGCCTTTGATACAACCAATTGAAATCTATTGTTGGTGGATATACTATTGTTGCCATATTGTCACCTCTGATGATCTATTAAATATTGATACGCTTCTAAAGTTTTAGAAGCAGCTACTTCCCATGTGTAGTTGTTTAATATATAGTTTTTTAACTCGTTATTTTTTGGTCTTATATATGCTTTCAATACTGCTTCTCCTATACTTTTTTCATTATTAGGATCACAGTAATGTACAAAATCTTGAAAATATTCTTTTGTAGAACCTTTGTCTGTTGATACAATATTACATCCTGCCAAGCCGGCTTCTAATGTAGATAATCCAGGAGTCTCAAACCAACTGGGAAGAACATGTACTTTAGCAGCTGCATAAGCTGAAGAAAGCTCATAATGCTTCATTTCATTAAAAAATATAACATTTTCACTAGAAGCTTCTTTGCAGATTTCATAATATTTTTGATTACTTCTAGGTCCAATTAAAACTAATTTTATTTTTTGATTTTTTAATGAGTTAATTAGTGCTAATTGGTTTTTTCTATTACTTATTCTACCAACGCATAAAACAAAATCCTTTAATTTATATTTTTTTATAAACTTTTCAGGATTTGCAAAGTAGAACCCTCTATCGCTACAATTAGGTATAACAAAATATTTATTACTAATATTAAAATCTTCTTGTAAGACTTGCATTTCCATATCACTATTTGGAAGCAAGACAGCTGCATTTTTTATAATTTCTTTTCTAGTATTATTTGATTTAAACCACCATTCTAATGTACTCTTTGTGTTTAAATCATTTTTTATATAATCAGTCATGTTCCAATATATAGTAGACAGGACATATGGTTTATTCTGCTTCAAGGCATTTTGATGATATTGATAGGTTTCGTTTGCTCTTACTAAATTAAACAAATGCAAAATATCATATTTTTTTAAATCCTTATTATAATCAGAAGATATTTCTACATCTATCCCTAGTTTAGTTAAATATTCTTTTGTTTTAAGCATTTGAATACTATCGCCAGCAATACATTTTTTGTAATCGCTTCTTATCTGAAATAAAACTTTCAAATAATATCACATCCATTTTATAGCAAAATCTTATGGGCATCCAGTAGTTTGTAAAGTTCCCTTTTCACGATTCTTATTTAAAACTTTACAAATCTACCTCCTTGATTTGTGCTTGCATTCTGAGTGAATAAACATTACAATCTACCTGCCCATTCGATTTTGTTTCTTTCCTACATCCAAGAAACCAAATAATAGACTAGAATTTCATCAAGAAATCTAATGAAATCTAGTCTATTATTTTCCTTTTTAGTCGCAGCAGCAGGGCTCTGTAC
>CAYYEC010000401.1:0-4042 GCA_964470745.1 uncultured Eubacteriales bacterium
TCCTGTCTTACCGAATAATTCTCATCATATAAATCTGTAAAGTCCGGCATCTGTATTTGAGTCATCCTACCAAGATTATCATATTCATATGTAGTTGTTTTATTATTATCGTTGGTTTCACTTTCAATCAATCCAAGAAGCATATTATATGTTCTGCTGGTTTTGGTTTGGGTGTATACTCCCTGGTCATTTGTATAATAGTCTATTACTTCTTTTGGAAATGCATATTGGGTTTCAGAACCATATATTTTTTGTGTCTTTGCTGTCTTTCCATTTTCCAGTTGTTTTGTTATTTCAACAACTTTATTTCCATTTGCATCATTATAGTAGCTGTAGTTTGTTACTTCACCTTTGGAGTTCGTTGAAACAGCAATCCTTCCCAATGTATCGAAGCTGTAGCTTTCTGATAATAATTTTGATTCACTTTGATACCATTGCTTCTTAGTCATAAAATATTTGTATGTAGGGTTTTCAAAGTTATATGTAACAGTATACTTAGCTTTTATATTTGCATCATTATATTGTGCTAATGTTAATGGTAATGTGCTGCTGCTTAATCCACCCCAATCTGTATATGTCTTTCCTGTATAGAGTGTATTAGCTAAAGTACTATCACTTGCATATTCCGTCAGCTCTGTTTTTGTAGGCTTATATTTATAATTGCTGTCAAATGTAAGATTTTTAACCACTTTCTTTTCATCATTACCGGCAATAGTTTCAATTTGAATTTGCTGCTTTTCACCGTTATAAATTGTTTTGGTTTTTAGTCCATTACTTGCAGTAGCTTGTGACCAGAACTGGTATGTACTCGGCATGGCATCATCATAAGGATATGCAGGATATCCTGTACAATCCCCATTATATGTATAGTCAATCCTATTATAGTCTCCCAACCATTCCCATGTGGACGTACTGTCATTATACCTTTTGACTTTATCGTATCTTGCTTTTACTCTATATGCTTCTGTAGCACCATCAGGTCCCAAGTTTTTTGTAGTTTTTTCATACTCATAAAAAGTCTTTGAATTTGGATATTGTATAGCTCCCAATAAATAATATTCTGTACTTGCCGGATTTGATAAACTTTTTGTCTGGTATAAAAATCTTTCCTTAGGCCATGTCTCATTGTTATACCAGTAATAATTCTCATAGTAAGTATTTCTTCCTACCGGGTCAGTTATCTTATATAAAGTTGGATACTGGTATGTTTCAATTAATGTTCCATTGTCATAGACATCTACTGTATTCATATTTCTTTCATATGAAATCGAAAGGTTTTTTGTTCCATTGGGCTCATTTACTGTAATTGTAATAATATTGCCATTATATGAAAAATTAATCACTCTGCCAACACTATCTTCAATACTTGATATTAACGGGAAAGTTTTCTCATATATTGTTGTGTTAACATGTCGAAATTTTATTTCATTACCAAATCTGTCTTTTATACCAAGCAGCCTTCCATCCTGCCCAAAATAGGAAGTCGTATTGTCAGAGCTTATGAATTTATACTTAGAAGATATATTATCTCCATTAAAATATGTACCATTATCTTCTAAAAATTTTACATCATTTCCCTGGTATCCTTCTAAATTACTGGTACTTGAGTCAATTGTACCAATCACTTTATATGAAGCACCCGTACCATCGTGAAAATATAAGTATTTTTTACCTTTTTCTTCCTCGATTTGTACTGTTGGAAATGTAAATGACCATCCTGCTCCCAGATTATATCTTGTTAATAAATAGCTGTATTTGTCATTATAGTTTTTTGTTGTTACTGTATAGCTTGTGTGATAAATCTTTGTAGTTGTATACTCAACCCCTAATGGAGTATATGCATATTGGCTGGTAGGTTCCAGATTTAAATAGTATATATATATATTACATGCATCCATGAAACTAGTATAAGGACCAAATTTTAGTTGTGTTGATGCTCCCGTTGAAAGATTCAAGCGCAGTACATAAGTTACATAGCCACTATCTGTCTCAGTCCATGAACTTGATGATGATGTTACTGAAACTTTTTTTACCGAATTATCGGATTGTGAAGAATTATATATTCTGGCTATGGATAAATCCATTCCATCTTTTCCGGGTAAACTAATATCTGTTTGCTTTATTGTCAAAGAGCCTGAAACTGAGTCTATTGACTCTTCGATACTGTTTCTGTCAGCAAACTTCGGGTTATTACTCTGATTTCTTTGCTGTTGGGTTACACCTGCATTTAAATAACCTTCTAAATCGTTAATATCTACATCCGCAAAACAAATATTAAATGAAGATAGAAAAATAATCAGGGATATAATAGCAGTTTTTATACTACCAAAAATTAATTGTTTTTTCATATCTAATTATCTCCCTTCTTGTTTAAAATATCTCTTTTATAGTTTTGTACCAATTCCTTAATAGGTTTATTAGTTTTCTCAGACAATCTTTCCAGTGCAGCAAGTATCTCATCTGATACTCCATCTACATCCTCATCAGATAAATTATACTTTTCTTTTTTACTTATAAATCCCTGGTATTTTTCTTTATCTTTTAGTGCATCGTTACCTTTCTTTTTATAATCTTTTATTAAATCATTTAATGAATTAACATTATTAATTTCACTAAATGCAAGAATAGATAAAATCTCATCATCATTAAATTTTTCATCTTTTAGCTGATTATATTTTTCCGGATGCTTATCTCTTAACTTTTGCAGATTTTTTTCTTTTCTCTCTTTTAAAATATCCTCTTTTACTTTATCAAGACTCTTTTTTTCCTTATTTTTTCTCGTAAGTAATTCTTTTGGGTTTTCATCTATCTCATTTCCTATCTCATCAGCTCTAAATATATCCTTAATTGAATGACCTTTTTTAACCAACTCTTCAATATCATCTTTTTTAAGACTATATTTATCTTTCTCTTCCGGATTTTCCGGATTTAATGTACTCTTTACTCCTTCATATAAGATTCCTTCTCCATTATCAGAGTTTAAATGGATATTTATGCTTGGTTCAGTCACTTGTTTTGGAGCAAGTTGAGCGATTTGTTCAATATTGGGTTCAGGTGCTTTTTTTCTCACTTTATCAAAAATTGAATTAACTTTATTTTTTACAGCATCATTTTTTGCATATCCAATATATATACCGCTAAAGCTTGATGCCAGTATTCCCATACTTAATGCAATTGCCATTGTTTTTTTATGTTTCATTGTCATTATCCTCCTCAAAATTTAAATTTATTGACTCAATACTATTTTGTTTAAAAGGTTTCCATTGTCATCATAATTAAACCTGATTATAACTACATCATTATCAAGAATTTCAGTTAATCTGTTATTATCATCATAGTTATATTGGAGTCTTAAGTCTACAGTTGTAAAATATACGATATCACTCCACTCCCCAAATCCATTTCCATTTTTCCCTCGTATTCTCAATGAATAAGTTGAATCAGGTTGAAGTAAATATTTAATATAGCTTTGATTATTTGATGTTTCCAGACTAACACCATTAATTTCAACATCATATGCCGCAGCACCATCCATAGAGTCCCAATTAATTAATGCAGTTGTACTATTTGCTTTTATATTTATATCAATAGGTTTCCATAAAAGTGTTGTTAATGTTATAGGGCTTGACCACTTACCATACTCTCCTGTTTTCTTTGCTCTTACTCTGTATATGTGACTTGCATTTGGTACTAATCCATCATAATCTGATAACATATTGTTAGCTATAGATACAGTACTATCCTGTATTGGTGCTATTCCTCCAGTTTCTCCGCAGTAACTTCCTACCTTTATCTCTGCTGGTCCACTCATTCCTATATCTGAATAATCTACTTTTACTTCTATAGCTGTATTACTACTAGACATTTGGATACTCTTAATATAATTCCATCCGCCATTTTCCCACCTGTATAAGCTTGACCCTTCTACAAGATACTCTGCTCCTACATTCGGCCATTCCCAACAGTCTCTTCCAGTTGTTTCATTATTATCTGTATCTATATAGAATCCATTCCACTGTCCAAGACTTGTTATTTCCATCAT
>CAYYEC010000402.1:0-608 GCA_964470745.1 uncultured Eubacteriales bacterium
CTGTGGTGCAAATCGAACTCTAATTCGTGTAACCTCACCAGTATTTGCTCTAATGGTATCTTTCCATCCCATTTCGTTTGGAGGCGGATTGATTGGATTACCTATCAAATAAGATTCAAGCGGTAATGTAATAGTGGGGTGGTTGAGTGGCGGCATGCCATTAAGATTTAACCAATCTTCCAAGTATTTATCCACATCAAGCAGCTGACGGTTGAGAACCTGAAATTGTACCAAATGAAGGTGTATGGGATGTGTATCTGCAGTTAGATTAACAAATATCCAGTCCTCTGTTGAACCTACTTTAGGCAGTTCAGAAATTGGAGCACCCCATTTTTGTCCATTCAAAAGTACTTCAACAGGACCATCCGGCCCCATTACCTCATTTAAAGTCAAAATTCTTGATGGTTTATCAGGTATTAACTCAGGAATTTTATTTAATTTCTTAGGCAAATCACAGGGTCTATGTGAATGAAAGGCTGTAACAGGTATAGTAAACTGCATTATTTGTCCGGTAGTTTGTTCATTCGGAGGATCTCCATCCGGGAATGGTGCATTTGCATCATTTTGAAGAATTATTTCTGTGCCGGGCTGCTCCTCTGAAAAATCTA
>CAYYEC010000402.1:618-4041 GCA_964470745.1 uncultured Eubacteriales bacterium
TCCGCCCTCTCTGCCGGTGCAATTAATAACTCCTGCAATGTAACTGGTTCAGGAAGAAAACCTCCATCACTTCCAATTTGTATAAAGGATTTTCCGTTTGAAAACTTTAGATTGTAAAATCTGGCATTAGATCCATTGAGCAGTCTGAAGCGGTACTGTCTTCTTTCCACAAAAAGATTAGGCCAGACTCTGCCGTTTACCATTATTGTATTACCAAAATTTTCAGGTGTCCAATAAGGGTGAATATCGGGGTTTACACCTTGACTATCAAAGAAGAATGTACCATCTTGATTAAATGATCTATCCTGAATAACAATTGGGATCTCATATTTACCCTTTGGCAGATTTATTTTTTCTTTTCCTAAACAGTCTTTGCCTTCCCGTAATAGATAAAATCCTGCAAGTCCTGCATAAACATTTAATCTTGTTATCCCCAAAGCATGATCATGGTACCATAGAGTTGTTGGCTCTTGTGTATTTGGATATTTTGTCCATTTTGTCTTATACGCCGGTCCTTTTTTTCCATCTGCAGTAAACCACGCATCTGGATGTCCGTCAAAAATTGATGAAACTTCTCCTCCATGTAAGTGTGTTACTATAGGCACAGGTCTTTGAGCCTGTGGAAAACCAGGCGGAAATTCAGGCCATGGCTTTGGAGGATCCATAGGCATTCCATTAGGATTAGCCCAGTGAAGAGTTGGATCTACAGCAAATAAATGAGGTCCTGTTAATCTATTAATCCACCTTATCTTTATTGGAATTCCTCTTACAGCTTCAAATGTTGCGCCTGGTGCATTTCTAAAGTTCACAAGCTGCCCTGTTTTAGAATCCCTTATAATTCCTCCATAACCCCAAACAGTTGTTTTAGGGAAACCTGATGGCAATACTTGTTGTTGAAATTCACTAACCTCAATAAAGTATACATGGCTTTTTTCTTTTCCTGACATATCTTTAGAAACAATAGGATCATAAACAGGCGGTTTAACTAAGTGATTCTCATATTTTGGAATAGTCGTTGGATCTAAAGGTTGTGAATTAGAACGTAGAATTTTGTTTTTCCGTTTTCTAACAAATACATTTTGTATAAAATAAAAGAAAGCTTGTAAATAAAATACTATATACCTTAAAATTAATTTAAACATATATCCACCTCCAATTATGAATTGTTTTCTACAAATGTTTACATAATATATGTTATGTAAACATTTGTATTTTTGTGCTTGTTTAAAATATCGCTACGAATTTTCGTATGATTATTAATACAGAGTAAAACAGAATTTATATACAAATAAAATAAACTTGGAAATATCAAATTAAAATAAGAAATCCCCTTAATTCTTAACCTATCTGATATTATATTAAGAATGAGATTAGACCTTACTATAATAATTTTCTAAATAAAACTATTTAAACATCCCAAGAAGTGAGCATTTAGCAGGGCACTGCATACTATAGTTAGTAGAAACAAAATTGGAATGAGGTGCTTTATTAATGTATACTTCTAATTCAGCTAAGTTAAGTTTACTGGACTCAGTTCGTATTAACTATGGAACTCAAAAGTTAAAAAGCTACTTCTACAGATTATCCAGATATAGTAGAAGGAAAACAATAAGCTTAATCAATGATAATAACTTGCATTTTGCTACTCTATTTGTGCTTCAACCTGAAATTAGAGATACAAATTTCTATAGATATTTAAATTTGAGAAATAAAAAAGCCTTAGAAATTACAAATGCCATATTAAAAACTAAATCCTCAAATGTCCCATGCTTTTCATCTGACCAAAAGCAGTCCTCCCATACTTCATTAAAGTGGATTCTACAAACTGGAAGAATGGATGACGGACTAAATGATGATTTTGATGAAGTAATAGAAAAATCTGCAATACTTTTAATAAAATTATACAGGGATAACTCACTATTACATATTATAATAGAAATGATCTTTAAAAAACACAGGAAAGGAACATATACTCATGACTTGGTATGGGCTTTTTTTGAAGCGAAAGATATCCAAAGCTTAAATTTAATTTCAGATTATTTAACTTCTGAACAACCTGAGGATGTTAATCTGGCCCGTAAGCTTTTAAGTTTCATTCCTGTTGCTGATAGTCCAAATTCAGCTAATCAACATAGATATATTTCTAATTGGCTAAAAGAAAATAATCCATTTTTAAATTACACTGGTGAAAGCTTTCAGCAAGGGTGTAATCCGAGACCATACATATTATCTCTGGAATCAAAATATCTCTGCAGAGCTGCCAATGGTGATATCAGAAAATCTATAACCAGTCTGCCAAGATATGAGCAAAACAAATTGGAAGTTTTTAATTTACTTGATAATGATACAAAAATATTACTATCAAATTATTCCTTCTGGCTTCATAACCAGAATATTTACTGGTGGAACTTATGGCATGATTATCCAATAATTGACCAGATAAGTATTGCTAAAGCAGGGTTAGGAGGGATTGTATGATAAATATATTAAGTTCTACCCTTGATCCTGTACATATTATGGAGCAATATCCCCCAAACAGCATACAGAGAGATATACTTGATGTTTTAACCTCAAGTAATAAGGTTTATCAATATAGATCTGAAGATCAGCTTAAATTCGAATTAGATTTACGGGATAGTATTGTAAAATCCTCTATTGCGCTGTATAAGAGCCGTCTGGCATTTAGAACCTTTAAAAAATCCAGGTGCAATCCAGAATATTGGGAAAGGACTGAAGAAGGAGGCTTCTTATTAAAAAAAGCTGCTACACCTTCAAAAGCTATTAAAGATATTTATATAAATACACCTCTATATGGTACTGAATGTGCTACTGCAATTGTTATTATATACTATAAAGCTATTTTAAATATTTATCCCGAGGAGCTTTTCAATACATTATTCAATGAGATTTATTTAATGAATTGGCAGCATTTAGACCCAACTCTTGGTATCAGACGCTACGATGATTTAAATGATTACCTACCCGGAGATTGCAGATATTTTAAAAATCCCGATGTTGATCCTGTTACACCCGAGTGGCAGGGCGAGAATGTCATTTACTTGGGAGATGGAAAATACTTCGGCCATGGTATAGGTATTGGAGATGCTAAAAAAATTATTTTTATATTAAATAAGTCCAGAATAAATGGTTCAAAAACATCGGCCTATTTGATAGATGCTGCAACTCGTCCGAATTTTAAATCTTTAGCTGATAGAATGCTTGAAGCTATCGTATAGGTTAAGGTTAAGTAAAAACTTAGAAAAAATAAAAAATCAAACTTTCAACGTGCCTAGTAGGGGCAGACCACTCCTTATTATTACTGCTAGGATTAATGATAATTTTTTCATATTTGTGACCTTCAGATTTTATTGCTATATTAAAATCAATAAGTATGTTACAGTACATCCGGAAAAGGTATGCTTC
>CAYYEC010000403.1:0-4034 GCA_964470745.1 uncultured Eubacteriales bacterium
TAACGCCCTGACAGTAACTATATTTTCAGTCCTATAGGCATTTTCACCAGCAAAGGCAAACCCATTCTGCATTTTTCCTTTTTTTGCATTTATCAGTGCAAGAGCAATACAATAAGGACTGGTTTCATATTTGCATGTGACAATACAGTGATATGGACATTTATAAGGTTTTTTATTTCCTGCATTGACATCATTAATAAACTGATTTATTATTGTTCTCCCAGGCATACCTACAGGGCTGTTAATAATTCCAATATCCTCTTTTTTACAATTGATATAGGACCTTTTAAATTCCATGGACGCATCACATTCTACTGTTGTAACAAAACGTGTTGCCATTTGTACACCGGAAGCTCCAAGCTGAATAAATTTATATATATCCTCACCGGAATATATACCACCTGCTGCGATTACCGGGATTGATTTTGCAGCTTTATCCTCAATGTTTTTCACCTCACTAATTACTTCAGAAACAAGTTTTTCCAGCTTATAATCTGGATCCGTAATTTGCTCTCTTTTAAATCCTAGGTGTCCACCTGCCATAGGCCCTTCCACTACAACAGCATCAGGAGCATATTTATATTTCTCAACCCACCTTTTCGCAATAAGACTTGCTGCTCTTGCAGAAGAAACAATAGGAACAAGCTTTGTATCCTTTGAGTCTCTTAGAAATGCAGGAAGATTAAGCGGAAGTCCTGCTCCAGAGAAGATAATATCAATACCTTCCTCTATTGCGGCTTTAGCCATATCCGCAAAATTAGACAGCGCTACCATGATATTTACACCAAGAATTCCTCTGGTCAGTTCACGGGCTTTTCTTATCTCTTTTTTAAGCGCTCTTATATTTGATTCAATGTAGTTTGTCGAAAAATCCGGTTCCTGCATTCCAATAGCTGCCGCAGATATAACCCCAATACCACCTTCGTTGGCTACTGCTGATGCAAGTCCGCTTAAAGAAACTCCAATACCCATTCCGCCTTGTATAATCGGCAGTTTTGCCGTTAAATCACCTATTTTCAAGCTTTTTCCTCTCCAAGAAACCATAACCATTCTCCTCACTATTTTTTGGGATTCAGTATCATCATCATACTCTTACCTTCAAGCTTTGGCTGCTTTTCAACTATCCCAACATCTATAACTGCATCAGCAAACTTTTCAAGTACTTCTTTCCCTGTTATTGTGTATCGCATTTCTCTACCTCGAAATCTTACACTAACTTTAACCTTATTTCCATCTTTTAAGAACTTATATGCATTTTTAACCTTAAAGTCAAAATCATGTTCTTCAATTTTAGCAGATATTCTTACTTCCTTAAGTGAAATATTCTTTTGATTCTTTTTAGCTTCCTTCTCTCTCTTCGCCTGTTCAAACAAACATTTCCCATAGTCGATAATCTTGCATACCGGAGGTACCGCATTAGGTGAAATTTTCACAAGATCAAGATTCTTTGAAATCGCCAGTTTTTGTGCATCCTTTAACGGCATAATACCTAACATAGCCCCATCAGTATCAATAAGCCTAACTTCTCTATCCCTTATATCCTCATTCATTAAAAGTCCATTTTTTTTAATACAAAACACCCCCATTAATATTTTTTTTTAATATTGATAATTTTATTCAAATAATTACAATAATAAAAATTAAAGAGTGGATACACAAGGTAATCCACTCTTCGTCACAATTAAACATTAATCGAATTATAGTTAAGTTGTAAGCAAAACCACTATTCAAAACGAGAAGCACACTCTTCCTATTTTTGCAATCATCTAATTATAACATTAATTACTGGAGTTGTGTGTCTTATTTTGAAAATTAGTTTATAGGTATATTCTGTCTTCTGAATCTTTATAAACAAATACTTCTATTTCATTCCCTGTTTTTGTAACTCAGTCCAAATAAAATTCACAGAACATATACTGTGAAAGATCTATGCTTCATAGGCTTTTATTTCAAGGAGTGCCACCTATATGTTTTGCAATAAATCTTTTACATTACAAATTCAAATGTTAAAAATGTACTTCATATATTTGTGACCTACATATTTTGGTGAAATTATGTTTCAGGTCATATCTGATTCATATGTTGCATAATTTTTCCATCAAAAATCTTTATTGCAACATATCTAAATACAATCAGCCCAAAACCATATGTGCTTTTTTTAGCATCCCAGGAATATCTAATTTATATTCGCACCATGGAACACACTGTCCACATTCTATACAGGCCTCAGCATTCAGTTTTAGTCCCTTGTACTGCTTAGAAATCTGTACAAGATCTTTTCCCAGTTTTTCACTTATTTCATATTTTGCATATAAGGACAAAATAAAAGGAAAGTCTATTTCCTGATTACATTTAAATTTTTCAAGACAATGCATGCATTCTCTGCAAATCTTATTTAGGTAAGGAGCTATTTTGTCAGCTTCCTGCTTTAATGTTATTTTCTCTCCTTCTGTCATTCGTTTTCCTAGAGCCGTTCTAATGTCATACTCAAATTGCTCAATGTATACTGCTCCAGCATCAACACATGTGATATATGAATTTGAAAGACAAAAGTTCAACATCACATTGTAATCTATAGTCATATATGCCTTTAACATTTTGTAAAGATCAGGCATTCCATTTCCATTGAATACCTTCATATTAATTATGCCTGTATCTCTTCTATGTATATATTCGAGAATGTCCATTTCCCCATCTTCCCCTAAACTCCTGTTGAAAATATTATATGGGAGTTCAACCACATCAAATATTCCAGTATCAATCGCTTCCTTAATCTCTTTTCCATCCCCATAATGACTTGAAAAACCAATAAAGTTAATAAGCCCCTCTTCTTTCAACTTTACTGCCTCTTCTAATACACCTGAGCTTAACATTGTTGCCCATCTATCCTTATTTATACCATGAAAAAAATATACCAGCTTGATATCATTATCTCCTATTTTAAGATTATGTCTACCTTCAATTCCAAGTTTGGTGCGACTGGTCGAAAGCTGGCTATCCAATTCTTCAAGAGTATATCCATGCCCTTTTGTAACAATAACTATAGGTTCATCCAAGTCGTTTCTTCTTTTTATACAGTTCCCTACTAAAATCTCGCTTTCAATCATTTCTCCACTACTGTTTTGGCCATTATACGCACGAGCTGTATCAATTAAATTAACTCCCTGGTCCAGCACATAATTTAGTATATTATATGCCTGTTTACTATTATCTAATTTCCGTAGATTCATTGCTCCATAGCTTAATTCTGAGACGTATAACCCAGTTCTTCCAAGTCTTCTTCTCTTTATTTCTGATTTCATGAAAATGCCTCCTACAATAAATAGATGTATGGATGTAAATCAGAATGAAACAAATTCATTTTCAAACCACACATGATAAATTCGCTTTCAATTTTATCACAATTAGTACACCTATTAAAGTAGTTACATTATAGTCATATAGTTACATAAAAGAAACTAATGTGAATATTTAAAGGTTTAAACTTTTTCTACATTTCCTTTTCTTAGTCTGTACAAATTTAATATATGATTTATTGTTTTCCGCTTTTATGGGTTTTAAAGTACGCCAAAACCTCTTCTGCGTTACCTCTAAATATGATTTTATCAACATTCTTTTGTATCTGATAATAATACATCGGATCATAATACTCCATTAATAGAATTTCTATCCAATTTTCATGTAAACTAAGGCTACCCGAAAGCATTTGTTCTTCATATGCAAGTATAAACGAATCCATAATGCGTTTATAGAGGTCACCTCCAAGTCGTTTTTTTAATTTATCTATACTACTACTTATATAGTTGAACCATTCTATTGTTCCCTGTGCTTGTCCGAATTCTTTAAGGTAATTTTCCTGTGATCTAATCACATATTCATTCATAGTAATATGAACTCGTTCCTCAAATGGTATATCAATAAGTACTAAAGAGCCACTTCTAAAATACTCAAATAGCGATTTTGGAATAAAGCATCTGCCAATATTTGAACCTTCATCTTCAAGTATCATATAGGAATATGCCTTATGTCTATGC
>CAYYEC010000404.1:0-4030 GCA_964470745.1 uncultured Eubacteriales bacterium
CAGCAACATTGACAGGCTGGTTAAGGATTTTAAGAGAATGGCAATGGTTATAAACTCAAATGAAGATGTATTGGAGATTTTAAAAAAGAATGGATGTCCGAATTGCACAATGAATATTCGGGATTATAACATTGTACAGCAGGTCATAATGGATATATCAGGTTTCCTATCTGATATCAATGGATTTACAGTTTTTACAGAAGATGGACGCAGCTTCAACATGGGATTAAGAAGTGTAAGCGTAAACTATGATTTTAAACAGGAAGTCTGGTACGAGAAAATCAGTGGTGGATGTAGTTATTTAATAGGTACCCATTGGCAGACAAATGTGTTTGAATCATATGCCAAAGAAGTCATATCTTTTGCAAAAAAAATTAAAGACAGGGATACATTGGAAACCCTGGGATACGTACTTATTGACTGCGATGTCAGAACCTTAGAGGATATTACAGGGGCATCTAATGCCTATGTTAACAGCAGTACTTATGTGATTGGGTCGAAAAATGAGTTGATATACTCATCGGGATTACAAATTTTTAGTTATGACAAAGTAAAAGATATACTGGAAAGTCTGGAAGATTCTAATGAGGTCAAATTTTTGACGTATAAAATTGAAGGTATTGATATACTTTTTTCATATTACACATCACAGTCTACGGGAATAAAAATTGTAGAGGCAGTACCACTCATGGAAATATACAAAGATATTTATAATATAAAAAGATCGTCACTTATTATTATTATTATAAGTTTACTTTTGACAGTTATGCTGTCCTATTTAATTGGAGAGAGTATAACAAGGCCATTGAGAAAATTAAGTGAAAAAATGGAGATAATCAAACAAGGAAATTTTAATGTAAAAGTCGGTATAGATACTAAAGATGAAGTGGGACTGATGGCTCAAAATTTTGATCGTATGATTTCTACAATAAATGAAATGATAAATAAAGTATATGCTGCTAAGCTTGAAAAGAAGGAAGCTGAAATAAATGCTCTTCAAGCCCAGATAAATCCTCATTTTCTATATAATACGTTAGGGGCTATAGATAGTATCGCAGCTGTCAAAGGTGAAGAGGAGATAGCAGATATGTGCAGAGCTTTAAGCAGGCTATTCAGATATAATATTGAGACAGGCGAAGCTTCTACCATTGGTAAGGAGATAGAAAAACTTGAAATATACTTATATATAGAGAAGAAACGGTTTAGTGATAGACTTGAGTACAATATTTCAATAGATGAGCAATTAAGAGATAACGGTATCATCAAACTTCTTATACAGCCTGTGGTAGAGAATGCAATTGTTCACGGTTTGGGAGAAAAATCCGGCAAAGTGGATATATCTATAATCGTTAGAAGAACTGGAACCGGTGCAATAGAAATTGAAGTGAATGATACCGGGGCAGGTATAAATCCCATAAAGTTGGAAGCAATACAAAAGGAACTGAGCAGGTCTGCAGAAATATACTGGAAGGATGAAAATATGGGAAGATATCATGTGGGACTGAAAAATGTAAACTGCCGTATCAAGCTGAACTATGGAGATTACTATGGAATACGAATATCAAGTATAGAGGGGAAGGGAACTTCAGTTATTTTGACCATACCTAGTGGTCTGTAACGTATGCTTTTTAGGGTGTGCAGACCACAGACAGAGGAAGTGGATTTGTAACACTTAAAATAGGATTATAAAAATGAAGTGTTACAAACCACTAGTGGTTTGTAACGGTTCTTTTTCATAGTGTTATTCAAAAACTTTACAGACCACAAGGATTTGAGATAAGAACTTTTTTAATATGTGAGTTAAAAAGCGTTATATGGTATTGACGTAACTCGAAATCACGCATAAAATATAATAAATATACCAAGTATTCTATATACAACGCAATAGATCCTTTACGTTATTTTTAAAAATATTGCGTTGTATTACCTTTAAAACTCGGAACGCAAATAACCCTAATGTAATTTACTTATTGCGTTCCATATTATATAAGTATGAATGATACTAAGATTATTTAATATATTAAACGCACAAATGATTTTACATAAAATTACAAATGATATTTATATGTTTAGTGAGTTTTATAGGTTTAGATTTCGCGTAAATTAAATTAAAATGTAGAATCATTTACGCGAAACCTATAGTTCAGAGATTATGGAGGTGAATTATCATAGGGTATAAGGTTTTGATTGTGGATGATGAACCTTTGATTAGAAAAGGAATTAGGGCTAAGCTGGATTGCCATGCTTTAGGAATAGATATTTTAGAAGAAGCCTTTGATGGGATTGATGCACTTAAAAAAATAAAACACATTAGCCCTGATATAGTTATTACAGATATTAAAATGCCTGGAATGGACGGAATACACTTAATTAAAGAAGCACTTTTATGCAAGCAACGCTGTAGATTTGTAGTTATTAGTGGTTACTCGGAATTTGAGTACGCAAAACAAGCAATGAAATTGGGAGTACAGGAGTATATATTGAAACCTGTTGACCCATTAGAACTTAAAAGAGCAATTATAACAATAATTCTTTCTATTGAAGAACAAATGAAAGAGCGTAGTAATAAGGTATTTTGCGAGAATTGTGAACAAAACAATTCAAATAGGCGGGAGACTGTATTAAGTATACCAGAGGTTTCCAAGTCCAGGAACATGAATAAAACTGGAGATGGCAAGGAGTATTTAGCAGACAAATCCAACACTAAGGGTACAGGCTTCTATCCCAATGAGATAAATGAAAAGCTTATCACTTATTTGAGGCTTAATAATTTTGACCAAATAAAGAAAGAATTGGACATACTTTTTGATTATCTTGACAAAAAAAGATTGTCTGATGAGTACACATATGCAATTGTTATAAGCCTTAAGTCAATCTGCTTGTCTTATATTACAGAAATGGGAAAAGATATAGAAGATGTTTTAGGGAAAAAATTTTCACCCTTGTCAGTTGTAAATAGAAAAATAACCCTTGAAATGGCTAATAAATTGATCTTTGAATTATTTAAAAAAACCGTTATATACTTTTCTAAAAACAAGAAATCAAAGACGAAAAAAGTTGCTGAAATTGTAAAGGAGTATATAGATAGGAACTATAAGGATAACAAGCTGAATATAGAAAGAATTTCAAAAAGTTTATTTCTAAACCCGGATTATCTTAGAAAAGTTTTCAAGAAGGAATTAAATATTACATTAACAGAGTATATAACAGGTGTAAGAATGAGGAAGGCAAAGGAATTATTGGAGTCTGGAAATATCAGAATATCGGATTTATGCTGTGAGGTAGGCTTTAATGATGCAAGTTATTTCAGTAAGTGCTTTAAAAAATATTATGGTTTAAGTCCACGGGATTATGAAAATACAAAAAATTAAACTCATACTGATATTACAAATTAGGTACGGATTTTTCATGTGAAATTATATTTGTAAGTGTTATAATATTATTTAGATATATAGAGAGGAATTGCTATGTTCAACAATAATTTACTTGAGATATCAGCAAGATATATAGAGCCTGATGAACACAATAATATTAGAATTCAAGTAATAGAGAAAATGTGCCAGGGATACAAAATATTAGGTTCAAAAATTGATCTTGATGATTATACAATTACATATTTGCTGGAAAATACAGGTGTAAGATAAAATAACATAAAACCAAAAGGGCAAACCCGTTGAAAAATGGGGACGCAAAGCCAAAAATCTAAAGCATACAACTATAAAGAGTTTGTAAAGGTAGTTTATTACTATCCTAATGGACTTCTTGTAGAATTAAGCAATGGGCTGGGGGATGTAGTAATCAGACAGAATAAAAGTTTTCCTCAACCACCTGTAGTGAAAATTAATAATGGTGACAATTCAAATTATATTAACTTGATGGAAAATTTAAACCTGTTTATTGAGGCAGTAACCATTTAGTAGTGATGCTTTTGAAATTGTAAAGTTCAAAGGAAATAAGTTTGATTCAGGATTTGTTGATAAGTTTATTAAGTTGTTAATATTGTCAAAACATCAGCTGCAGATGCTTCATC
>CAYYEC010000405.1:0-2799 GCA_964470745.1 uncultured Eubacteriales bacterium
GTCAAGAACCGTCCCCGCTTGCCTATGTTTTACAAAGGTGATATTAATGATAAAAAAAAATGAGTATTGTGAATTTCTAAGTCAAAATGCAGTTAAATCATTGCTTTATGAGGTTTCTGCAACGCCAAAGCCTGGGCTTGTAGACAGATATAATAATGGTGCACACAAAGATATGGACTTCTTCTCTTTCATGTCAAGTACAGCAGCTTTGGGATATTTTTTCTATGAATGTGCGCTGATAGGTATAGGATTCAGGGGTTATAATTATAATGAATTATTATCAAAAATCAGAATTATTGGCATTAAAGCCGAAAATAAAATGTATAAAGCAACCGGTGGAGCAAACACTCAAAAGGGACTTATTTTTTCCTTGGGAATTATTTGCACTGCAGCTGCAAATTGCTATCAAGAAAAGAAAAATACAAAAATAACTACAGAAGAGATTTGCAAAAAAGTGTCGTTGATGACAGAAGGAATTACAAAAAGAGAACTAGGAAAAGCTTTTAAAAAAGAGAAGATGACTTATGGTGAAAAATTGTTTGTGAAATATGGAATAAAAGGGATAAGAGGAGAAGTTGAGAGTGGATTTATGACAGTTAGAGAAGTATCTCTTCCTGTTTTGCACAGACTTTTAGTTTTGGAGAAAAAAAGCATAAATGATTCACTAGTACAAGTACTGATTCACTTAATAGCTAAAACAGAGGATACAAATATTCTTGGCAGGCATGATATTAAGACAGTTGATTATGCTAAATGTATGGCCAACAAAGCATTATTATTAGGAGGGATTTTTACAGAAGAAGGAAAAAGTTTTGTAGAAAAAATGGATGTGGATTTTATCGAAAAGAACATTAGTCCCGGTGGTGCAGCTGATTTACTGGCAGTGACTGTTATGTTCTATTTTTTATGTGAATGTTGATACTGGGGGATGTAATGCTACTCACGCATCAAGCCCTGGAAAAAGGGGGAATAGCCGTATGAATAGTATCAAAACTAGAATATTAGTTCCTATTGTAATTATTTTAACTTTTGGGATTTTACTGATATCAGTAAGTATATATATTTCATCCAGTAAAGTAATAATTCATAACATTGAACAGTTATCTATGGAAAAAGCTCATAAGCTTTCAACTAGCATTGAGGGGAAAATAAATGTTTGGATATCTGAATTGAGACTATTGGCATTAACACAAGAAGCAAAATCCGGGGATCCATGGAAATTTATTAGTTATATTAATAGTAGAAAAGATGTATTCGATAATTTTTTAATGCTAGTCTATTCAGACAAAAAGGGAATTTATTTAAGTAATGCCAATTCAGCAGGAGATATGTCTAAAAATGAATTTTTTAAAAAAACAATTAATGGAGAAGAAATTATCTCTAATCCATATTTTGAAACTAATTTCGGAAAACCGGTCATTTTTATAACTATACCGGTTAGAGATGATCAAGATGTTGTGATTGGGATGGTTGGAGCAGCTATAGATCTGGAAAAGTTATCAGACATTATCAATATAGAAAAATTCGGTGAGACAGGTTATGCAATGTTATTTGATAATCAAGGCTCTATTGTAGCTCATCCTGACAAAAAACTATTGATGAAAAACAGCTTTAAAGACCTTAACAGCGAAGTTTTAACAGAAGAAATATCAAATATGCTCGATAGTAAAAATGAAATAAATAAAATAATATATTATAACCAGGATGGTATTGAAAAAATTGGTGCATTTCATATCTTGAAATCAGTTCATTGGCCAATTGGAGTTACTATTGATTACAAGGAAATTGTCAAAGAAGTTGATGCATTAAGGAATATTGTGATATTTATAGGAATTGTATTTGATGTATTTGCTTTGGTAATTACATATTTTATCGTTAAAAAATCTATAAATCCCCTTAATTTACTACTAAAAGGAACAAAAAAAATATCAGAAGGAGATTTTAATGTCCATGTTGACATAAAAAGTAATGATGAGATTATGGTTTTGTCAGATAGCTTTAATGAAATGGCAAAAAAAATCAAAACACTATTAGTAAACATTCAGGACACGAGTTTAACTGTTGCATCTTCATCTGAACAAATGACGGCATCATCTTTTGAGATAGGCAAGAGTTCTAATTATATAGCTGAGACTATGGCTAGCTTGTCAGAGGATGTTTCCAAGCAAAATGTTGAAATGATAAATGGAAATAAAATAGTAAATCATGTAGTGGATGAAATAAAAAAAGTATCTGATAATATTGCCGATTCAAAGCGTGTAACACTTATAACAAGAAATGCTATTAAAGATAGCTACAAAATAATTGAGCATCAGAAAGATAAAATGGGAGAGAACAGGCAAGCCGTAATGAGAGCAGCTAAGTATATTTTTGAATTATCAAGTAATTCTAAAAAAATAGAAGAAATTACTAATGTAATAAGAAATATTGCTTCTCAAACAAATTTATTGGCATTAAATGCAGCTATTGAAGCTGCAAGAGCAGGAGAAAAGGGAAAAGGGTTTGCTGTAGTTGCTGATGAGATAAGAAAGTTAGCTGAACAATCAGATATTGCAACAAAAGAAATAGGTAATTTAATAAATGAAATACAAGATGGGATAGACAAATCAGTTGAAGAGATGAGACATGCTGAGCGAGTAGTACAAGAACAAGTGAACTCTGCCAATGATATTTCAGATGCATTTGGAGAAATAATTGAAGCATCTAAAAAAGAAACTGAAATTATTTTAGATGTCTCGAAATCTACAGAATCATTAAATAGTGAAGCTATTTCATTAGAAAAAACTATGAATCGAGTTA
>CAYYEC010000405.1:2809-4021 GCA_964470745.1 uncultured Eubacteriales bacterium
GGCTTATCTAACTTATCAGAAAATTTAAAAAATATGACTCAAAAATTCAAATTATAAGCTTTAATCAGTTATTGAAAACCAAAAAGTTAACAGTTTACAATTTAATTATTTAATTTGGGAGGAAAACATGCAGCAATTAATTGAACAAGTTTCTAATATTTATGTATTAAACCATTTATGGCTAACTATGATAATGCTCGTTTCAATGATACTGATTTCTCGTACAGTAGTGGCTGGTACAAGATATTCATCAATTTTAATAATTGTTATATTTGGATTGACATTGGGATTAATATTGGTTAAAAGTGGTGTATCAAAACCAGGGTTAAGTGAATTTCCAATCGTAGGCCTAATTAGTAAAACAACAATAACCGCTCTGATTGCATCATTTTTTGTGGGAGGTCAGGAACTAAAAAAATTAATTTCCAAGAAGAGTTGGAAAATGGAAGATCTGGTAATTCAATCTGAGGAAGAAATAGTACTTGGAACAAAGCGAACACAACTTGTATTTATTTTAAGGGCATTCTTCATATTATTCGGTATAGAGGGGATTTATCGGCTAATCATAGGGAATACATCTGACGATGTTTTAGGTAAATCTTATTTATTGCTTGCATATATTGGCGTTGCAGCATCAATAATTCTAGTTGACTATAAAGCAAAAATAAATAATAAACAGAAATATATTAGTAAGGGACTAATTGAAATGGTTTCTATTTTACTAGTGCTACTTATTTCAAGCAATATTGCACAATTGATAAAGCCTTTGATTGGGCTGCCACAAATCTTTTTTGCTATGATTATTTCAGCACTTTTAGGTATGCTTTTATCAAATTGGCAATTTGGACCAACAATCAGGGCACTTTTATTTGCAGGTATTCCAGTAGTGTTGGCTGGTAATTTCTTAATTGGAGGTTCCAGAATAGGTGAAGCTTTTAAAATAAGTGGAATGACCTCAGTTATGGCCTATGGATTTTTTGGTCAGATTTTTTGGATGTTTTCAGGATTATTCTTTTTGATATTCTGGGGTAAAGCAAATAATGTGCGTAATTTAGCTCCGGGAATGGCTGGTTCCTTATCACATTCTGGACTAACCGGTGCTTGTACCGCAGGAGATTTGGGAAGTGAGGCTGCATCAAGAGCGCCAATAATGATAAACATTCCTTTTTTTGGACATGTATTTGTATTTTCTATTCTAGCTGCCAGTGCTGC
>CAYYEC010000406.1:0-4004 GCA_964470745.1 uncultured Eubacteriales bacterium
CTGCAGTTCTATATGCCGGCATAACTCCTCTATTTGCAAATACCTTAGCTCCGCTTTCAGTTCCAAGGAATTTAACAAATTTCCATGCAGCTTCTTTATTGGCAGATTTTGAATTAATAGCATTACCTGTTACATTTCCAAATGTTGTTCCGGCTTTTGCATCTGCAAAATGAGGTGCCTTTGCAATTCCCCAATTTACGTTATGGTTTCCAGCTTTTTTATCAGATATCAATGATCCTATAAACCATGTTCCCATTAGCAGCATACCAGTATTGCCGGATTCAAATTGTCCTTTATAGTGAGCACTTGAAGTTTTTGCTGTTACATAATCCATGATTGATTTATCTTCATTTTGCATTGATAAAAATACTTCATATGAAGGTTTTAGGAAATCATATACTCCATCAACTAAAGTACCTTTTTTATCTGCAACAGACCAGTTTACCACACAAGATTTCCATGTATGTGCATATGCACCATATACTTTTTCATTTCCTGATCCGCTTGTTAATTTCTTAGCTGTTTCTCTAAATTGATCAAATGTCATATCATTTGCTGGGTAAGGAACATTCGCTTTGTCAAAAATATCCTTATTATAGTAAAGTATCCAGAAGTCACTTCTATATGGCAATTCATATAACTTACCATCAAATTTTATACTTTCTTCTATTCCTGCATAAGGAGATACGTCCAGATTGTCTTTAGCAATATACTCATCTAGACCTACTATCTGTTTTTTGCCTACTAAACCTGAATATGTAGGCATATCTTTGATACCAAGTACATCCGCATCATCTCCACCGGCAAGCATTATAGTTAATTTATCAGTATACTCCTTAGCTGAAATTTCCAATGGCTCTACAGTGATGTCAGTATTTTCTTTTTGGAATGCGTCAATAGCTTCACCATATTCAGGTGAAGTACTATAATCCCATGTAGCAAATTTGATTTTAGTTGGTTCAGCTTTTTTTGCTTCAGTTTGAGCTGCTTCTTTTTTGGTTTCAGTTTGAGCTGACGGTGAAGAACTTGTGCCGTTTTTTGCACACCCCACTGAAATACCCAATACCATTACAATTGATACAATCCCTGAAATTACTCTCCATGATTTCTTTATCATGTTCTTTCCTCCTTAAGATTTTGATTAAAGCAGTTTTTTTTGCTACTGCTATATATATATATTATAAAGTTTTGAAGTTTTTTTGAATGCATAATGTTTTTTTAAACTAATACTATTTTTTCATTTTATACAAAATATAAAAGCTCATAAAGAATTTTTACTATAAAACATCTAATAAAATAATTGAATTGGTTTATTTATAGTACTATTTTTTTGATTTATAATACTATTTTTTGATATATTCCTTTGGAGTGTTACCTGTAATCTTTTTAAAAACCCGACTAAAATAATACGCATTTTCATACCCAAGCATTTCCGCCACTTCATAAATTCTGTATCTGCCTTTTTTTAGCAGCTTCTGAGCTTCAAGAATTTTCAGCTTGGTGACATAATCTATAAAACTTTCACCTGTAATTTTTTTAAATACAGTACTAAAGTAACAATGACTTAAATTTAGATATTCAGAAATATCTGAAAGCTTAATATTTTCAGAAAAATGGTCTAAAATATATTCTCTGGCTTTAATGATTATATCTGTATTTTGTCTCTGCTCTAAATCATATGTCCCAGACAATGTATCATTATATAATAAAACATTACCAGTACCAAGTAAAGAACACTTTTCCGATGCCACACAAGCTTCTTTAAAAGCTTTATTTATTTCTGTAATTGAACTATGAAAATCACTCACTCCTATAGATGTATTAACATTTATATATTTGCTTAAGGTTGAAATCAATCTATTTCCCATTACTTTTACTTTTTCCATACCTGTATTCTTTATGGATTCATCATCTATAGAAAAAACAATTACAAAAATATCCTGACTATAATTAAATACATAGGCAGTGTAAAAATCATTTGCAACCTCACTGGCAACATTCTCAATACAAAAATCCAGAAGCCCTCTATCTTCTTTACTTTCATACTTACTGATATCAACTATTTCATTTATTTTTAAAACTAAACAAAGTATATTATTTAAATCTAGTTTTATATCCAGATAAATCATTCTTTCATAAATATCCTTTGGAATCTCTATCATTTTATCTATTACTTTCTTTAGAAATTCTTTTTTAGCAGCCTCCTTATTCATTCTGGCATGCATATCTACAATAATTTTTTGTTTATTCTCTTCAGCTTCATTGGATATTTTTTGACATACCGCCTCAACTGTCTTAGACAGTTTATCTGGAGTAATATCCAGCTTTATTAAATATTCCTCTGCTCCAAGTTTCATTGCCTCTTTTACCAAATTAAATTCATCATAAGCACTTAAAACTATTGTTTTAATATTTTTACCCGTTTCTTTTAACTTCCTTATCATTTCTATTCCATCCATAACAGGCATTCTAATATCGGTTATAATTATATCAGGATTTGTTTCTTCAATTATTTTAAGAGCCTCTTCACCATTATTCGCATCTCCAACAATCCGGCATCCAATCCGCTCCCAGGAAACCATGGATTTTAGTCCAACTCTGGCAAGAACTTCATCATCAATAATTAATACTTTAAACATAGTTTTAACACCTCAATATCTCACTTCTTTAAAATCATTTTAAAGGAATATTAATAATAACCTTTGTGTATAGTCCTTCCTTACTTTCTATTCTAATACCGTACTGTTTTCCATATGCAAGCTTTATTCTTTCATCTACATTTTTAATTCCTATCTTACTAAATCCTCTTTCCTTTTCATCATCATTTGTACCCATAAGAATCATATTTATCATCTCTTGAGTCATACCAATTCCATCATCTTTTACACATATCTCAATATTATTGTTTACTTTTTCAACAGAAATCCTTATTAACCCAGAATCCTTTTTAGGCTCTATACCATGAAATATAGCATTTTCCACAATCGGCTGAAGAGTCATTTTTAGTATTTTGCAATCTAAATACTTCTCATCACTTATATTATATTTTACTTCCACTCTTTCTTTGTATCTTAGTTTCTGAATCAGAATATAATCATTTAAAAGCTCTAATTCTTCTCTTATATCTATCTCATTATCAGTATTCCCCAACGTATTTTTTAACAATCTTCCCAAGGAAGTTATGGCATCCCTTACACCATCAGCTTTCTGGATAATTGCTATCCATCTTATTGAGTTTAAAGTGTTATATAAAAAGTGAGGATTAATCTGACTTTGAAGCATTGCCAATTCAATTTTCCTCTTTTTTTCCTCCTCAAGTAAAAGCTTTTTAAGAAGAGCACTAATATTTTCTGACATGCTATTAATACCTTTTCCCAATATACCAAGCTCATCATGTCCTTCAATAGAATCCTCCTTTTCAAAATTTCCATCTGAAATACTTGTCATCTTTTCCAGTAATCTTCTAAGAGGCTTCGTTAAATTATTAGACAAAAACACTGATAGAACCACAGATACTAAAATACTTCCCAGAAAAATCAAAAGACTTATTTTCATTAAAGTTGTTCTTTGTTTGATGAAACTTAGATTAGACATTTCTTGAATGATTGTCCATTTTGTAAAATCAGATTTATGGAAAACCAGTATCTTATCTACACCATCTATCTTCTGGATAGTATATCCAACTTGGCCATTTATTATATCTTTATAATCATCTTTAAAAATATACTCGCCAATTTTTTTTCGGTCTTTGTGATAAATTAATACTCCATTTGTATCATCAATAATATATATTTTTTCATCTCTATCTAAATTATAGTTTTCGAGAACATCAGAAACCAGCGTAGTTTTATACCCAATAAAACTCCAGCCTATAGGTCTATTATTTCTGGCAGTATCAAATATTTGCCTTATAAATGGGAAAATAATCGGGTCATATTGAAGGTTTGCTGGGTTTTCAATAACTGTAAAATAATTTACTTTTTCCCTTCTCTCCAGTCGTTCTT
>CAYYEC010000407.1:0-4001 GCA_964470745.1 uncultured Eubacteriales bacterium
TGATCCGAATGGGGCGCACTCAGGTGATAATTCAATCTCCTGGAGGAGCAAAGCGTAAGAATGCTATTCCAACACCAGGTAGAGTCAAAGACACGATGAGCAAAGCAATAACAATTTTTCTGACAGGAATGCTTTTTACAATAAACATTTGCTCTAATAAAGCAATCACAGGTACAAGGAGATATAACTGAAGTACCATCAGAAACCGGTTGGGCTGTAATGAGCGCGTCAAGTACCATAAAGGACCACCAACCAAGACTGATAATATAGCCATGAATACGGCAAGACTCATTAATTCCTTTTGGTCTTTTTTCAGAACCTTGCATCCTCTCCTAAAATACAATATTGCAAACAGTCCCCCCATTGTCAATATATTTGCACCAATCCACATAGCTGCAAATTGAATAAGGCTAAAGCTGCCAGTCCAGGCGTAATCATTTGCTATATTATATTGGAAAGTTTTCAATAAAGGAATAATCCAATAAAGATTCACAAGGAACGTAACTACTATATTCCATACTATGAATACCCATTGACGAGAATTTATTTTTCTGTGCTTCAGTATAATAAAAAATATCACCGGTATTCCTATCATAAATAAAGAGGTAGAATGAAAAATAGGGGCAAGAGCAGTCAAACCTACTGTTCCCCAGGCTGAATCCTCATCATTCAGTATAAGTCTCTTGAAATATCGTGAGACAATGAAGAATGATAAGAATACCGCAAATATAAAACTGAACATTCCACCTGCATTAAAGAACAGCCCAGCTGGCCCGTTCAAAATTAAAATTCCTCCCAAACAGGCCCAAAGACAAGCCTTCTTTCTAAATCTGAAATTTAAAAATGCAAAATATATGAAAAAAGGTTCTATGAATAATTCCAGAAACAATAATATTTTCATACTTATGGCTGGTTTTATGGCATAAATGCTTCCAACCAAGGCAAACCATTCAACAAATTTGTTATCTAAATCAAATATAGTAAAATCCGGGAATCCCGCCATGTATTTAGGATTATAGCACCATGTACTCCAACTGCTTTTAAACATATTTACAAAATTGTCTGCATGATTATAATGCTGCATAAAATCAACAAAACCAATCGGCTTTGGGCTAAATATAAAGCTTGGCGGCATAACATATATCGTCAAACATAAATTTAGCAGCAATAAGCTCCATAGCCATACATATATGCCTATCCTAGATTCTTTTACAGATACTTCATTCATCGAGTTTCATCTCCCCTATTGTCATTTTTTTGATGTATTAAAACCTCTTTTTTATCAATCCATCTGTTCCCAACCTACTCCAATCGAAACCACCTCCATCTATGCCTGAATTAATTGATCTGCATTCTTTCCCCTCAAGCAAATATCTTATCTGGGATTATCATAGCAAAAGCAGTATTTTAAGAAAATCCTTTTCGTTCCAAAGTATTGCATACTTGTATAACTGGTATAATTCGTTGTTTTTTGAATCTGGCCATAGCAATATTGTAAAAATTTTGAATTGTTACAACATTTTTTTACATGATAATACAATATTTTGCCCTATCAAACAGAAAATCTCACTTTATAGACATTTTTTTATAAATAATATACAATCTGACTTCCTTTAAATATATATAATAGATATTATTTCTATATAATCTCAGTAGCTTTATATTAAAATAATGGGAAAATAAGACATAAAAACAGGAAGCTAAAATCCTGTGTTTTCAACGATTTCATTTTTTCCCAAATAGCTACACATATTTACAAAATCGGAGGTACGTAATTATGAATATGGTGAAAACAATAATTGCAGACGACTCATCTTTAATAAGAGAAGTATTGAAAGGATTTTTAAATGGTATTCCTAGTGTAAAAATATTGGGAGAAGCCAACAATGGTATTGAACTTGTAAATTTAACTAAATCCCTTAATCCCAATGTACTGTTTATTGATATTGAAATGTCTGAAATGAATGGAATTGAAGCAGCGAAAATCATTAGATCCTTTAATCCTGGGGTAATAATAATATTTATAACATCACATGACGAATACTCAAAAGAAGCATTTAATTTATACGCATATGACTACATCCTGAAACCCTTGGAATGTGACCGTATTAATCATACAATTAAAAGAATACTACGTATTGAAAAATATATACTAAGCAGTACTCCTTCCAGCAGCTCTGTAAAGTGTCCAAAGGCTAATTCCAAGCTACTTATCGAAAGTGATGGCAAAAGCAATCTTATTAATATCCAAGACATCATATTCATTACCCGGTATGACAGGAAAATTGTAATTTACCTCAAGAATGGAAAGATTTCTTTTTGGAACTCAATTAAAGAAATTAAGAAAGTATTGACCGAAAATTTTTTTTGCTCACATAAAGGCTATATAATAAATGTTGATTTTGTCAATGAGCTTATTCCATATGGCGCCAAAACTTATCAGGTTGTTTTCTCTAATTCCAATGAAACTGCATTAATGACAACCGAAAAGGCAAAACTATTTAGAGAAAAGTATTGTATGAGGTTATAAAAAACCTTATTATATGTTTTGCAATAAATCTTTTACATTTCTGATTCAAATATTGCAAAATCATATACCTCTGTTTATATGTTGCATATTTCTTCCATGAAAATTCTTTATTGTAACATATATAGCATAATGCTGTATAAAATTCCTCTTGGTCTACTATTGCTAGCTCTTGCCAAGAGGAATTCTTTCATCTTTTTTACAGGATTGCTACAACTCTAGTCCATGCGGCACCTGCTCCTTTAATTTTTATTGGAAGGCATGAAATCTTAAAGCCATAAGGTTTTGGTAGTTTACCTAAGTTTGTGAGCCTCTCAATATGACAATAGCATTTTTCCCTGCCAAAAAAATGTGACGGAAACAAATATTTATTGTCCAAAGTCTTGAAATAATCATTTATCATATTGGCGAAAGGTCTGTCAAAGCCATAACTGTCTATTCCTATAACTTTTATACCTTTGTCAACAAGATAGGAGGTCGCTTCCTTACTCATACCTGGATATTTAAATAAATACTCTTTTCTGCCCCAATATTTCTCTGCTCCTGTCCTTATTAACACAATATCATAAGGCTTTAAATCATAATTTATTTTTTTTAATTCCTTCTCAATATCTTCTGTTCGAATAAATTCGCCGGGTTTTTTAAAGGTCATATCCAATATTACTCCATCACTAAAGCACCATTCAATAGGTATCTCATCAATCGACATGGAAAGTTTATCTTCACTTTTAGTTCCAAAATGCAATGGTGCATCAAAATGTGTACCAGTATGAGTTGAGGCAGTAATAATATCTAAGTTTAAAAATTCTCCACCTGGGAAACTTTTTCCAGTAATTTTCTTACGACCCAAAACATAATTATAAATAGATATCATAGACTGTTTCAATGTTCTTTTTTTTGAAAAAGCAAATTTTCTTCCGAATATATCTCCACCCTCTTTGTGATTAGTTTGCTTTAATATAAATTCGGCAATTTCTCCATCATTTTTCTCCATTGGAACACTTAGATCAATCATCTGCGGTAGCAAATAAATCCCCCCGTTCTAAAATTTGTCAAAACATTTCTATCTTTAGCAATTTCACATTTATCCCAATTACCTCGACAGCTTAATTTTAACACAAACAGAAAAATACGAGCCATAACACAGTAAAAAAAGCCTTATTCTTTTAGCGAAAAGGCTTTTCTATTGCATTATTAATTATTTGACCTATCTCTTCATAGCTTGAAATTAAATTAGACGGTTGTTCAAATTAGTCTTCATCATAAGCTTTTATTGCTGCTGGCAAGGATGCAGTTACGATGTTTCCAACTGCCGGTAACCCAATAAGTATTGTGCTTATTATTTCATCCCGGCTAGCTCCATATCTTTTGGCCTGTTTAACATGAAAAGGTATTCCACTTTCCAGTCTCACTGCAGCAAGAACTGCAATATACGCAAGTTCCTCTGTTTTTCTGTCAAGCTTACTTGCAGTAC
>CAYYEC010000408.1:0-3998 GCA_964470745.1 uncultured Eubacteriales bacterium
GCTGTTCTCCCACTCCATCTTAAGGGCTCTGGAAATCATTACAAAAAGCTCCATTACCAAAAGGTAATTTAGAAAGTCACTTCCAATTTCATTATTTGATTTCTCTTTAATTATTCTATTTAATAATGTGATAATTTCATTCTTTTGGCTAACCTTTAGCGTCAAAAAAGCTCCTGATTCTTTGCCACTTACGAAATTCAAAAAATATTCTAAAGGCATATGAGAAAAATCTGCAGAGTCACTACTACTTTTATTAATTTGATTAATAAAAGTAAAATTGAGTACTATAAATTCACAGCCTAATTCAGATTTCACAATTAATTTGTGAAACTGCTTTGGCTTTATTATAATAATATCATTTGCTCCCATAACAGCTTCTTTACTGGAAATCTCAAATATTGCATTTCCTTTTTTCATATATACCATTTCATAAAAATCATGTGAATTTGGCTTCATTGACCAGCTAGCATCCTGAAATCTTTCAATGGATTTTACTATTACTGGAAGAAAACTTGTGGAACTAAGCAAACTTTCCCATGTCTTTGGCAGCACTTCTGATTTCATTTATATACCTCATTTTCTTTTAGCAAAGTGTTTAAAAAATCTATATGTATAAATGGAATTTTTGGTTTTTATTGGGAATATTCCCTGGCTTACTTTCCTTGCATCTTCTATTGAGTAAAAAGCTTTTGAATCACACATATTAATTATTTCAACCACATTTTTTATATTCTTCCTCTTTACGATAGAGTAAATTAACTCTACTTGACCACTTGCCCCGTGTGCATCAACACTTGTAACTCCAAAACCAGCATCTATAAGTCTTTGTTTTAGTCGACATTCATCTTTTACAATAATAATCCTCACAATTAGTACACCTATTGCAAGCTTTTCTTCTAAAACTATTCCTATAAAACTTCCTAAAGAAAATCCAGCTGCATATGCTATATAGCACATTATATTATCTAAATGCTGCATAATCTGCCCCATAGCCAATATCCATATCAAGACTTCAAAGAATCCTAGAATTGGAGCCATCGATTTATTTCCACGAGATACAAATATTATTCTCAATGTTCCTAATGGCACATCCAAAATTCTAGAAAAGAATATCAATAATGGTAACACTACCCATGTGAAAACATCCGAATTCAATAAGTTAGTTATATTCATTCCTATACACCTCTCCATAGAAAAGTATATAACTTTATTGGGCTTTGGGCAAGATGCATTATTAGATCACGGATTGAATGGATTAATGGGATTTCACGGATTTTAATAGATTTGTTTAACTGCTGTTTGGGTAATAAAATTATTACATTTATATTACATAACCTAAGTGTGTTATCGATTTTTGTAAATTACGCCTGGGTAAAAAATTCCACTATTACTTCCAGAAGTCAATAACAACGCTAAATTCAGCAATTTCTTATTTTTACAGACTCTTTAAAACCCGCATGTAAACCATACTTCACACTTTTTTATTGTTGCATTTCTATAAAAATATGTTATAATGAAATTGACATATTTTTGTAAGGGGTTGTCTTTATGCTTGAGCAAATAAAAACTGCTGTTTTCAGTTTTACATTTTTATCTATTCCGGAAGAGTTTTGTATAATATATATAATTTTGTTACTTATAAATCTCTTTAAAAAATTTGATGAGCGCCTTGATTTTAAGGAGATGCTTAAATTTAATAAATTAAGATTTATATTTCCAGTACTAATTCCAGCTTCAGTTACCACAATAATACGTTATGGATTCAAGATAGATATCAATATAAATCTTTTAATTGCCATATTTTTAGTATTTTTTTCAATAGTAATCTGTTTTAAACTGTATTTTTTTAAAGGTATGCTTATATCCTTTTTTTGTACATTAATTTCAATCTTTATGATAGTATTTTTTGAAATGCCATATTATTTTTGGATTACTTCAAAGCTTCAAGTAACTATGGAGCAGATAAATCAAGATGTTTTCTCTAATTTTGTATTTATACTCCCTTTGAGAGTCCTTCAAATAGGATTTATATTACTACTTGTAAAACACAAGTCCTTTGAAAATTTAAAATTTATTGAATTAATGGTTTCCTTTAAAGAGAATATTATGTCTGGAATTTTTGTACTAACATTTTGCATTATGTGGATTGCAGGATTTGGTAAATTATTTGTATTGGATAAAATGTTTATACTGGTAAATACATCTGTATTTGAGCAGGTATTATATGTAAGCGGCATATTATTAGTACCAATAGTGGTAATTTATTCTACTATTATGTCAATGTATAATGTAGAATTGAAATATAGAAGAGAGAAATTTCTGAGACAGGAGGAGTTGAAAAGTAAAGCTAATGTACTTAAATACTATACAGAAAAACATGATTATGATAAAATAAATGCAATAGCACATGAGATAGATCATGTTTAGGGGGTATAGTACATGAAAAAAATCCTTTTCTTACTGAGCACCTTTGTAAGCATTTTGGCATTTACAGTTTCTTCATCAGCTTGTGTATTTTATACATACCAGCCAAGAGAACCAAAATGCATGACAAAAAAATCGTAAAACCCTAATAAAAAAGGCTTGTTTAGAACAAGCCTTTTTTATTAGGGTTTTACGATTTTAAGTGTTTGTGAAACGCCTAATATTCTTGCTATTTGTCTATACAACATTCCATTTATTTCCCATATTTAGGAAATAATCTTCTCCCTTTTGTAATGATTTTATCTACATCTTTATCGTTACTTCCGCCTGATCCAACAAATCTCTCGGAATTCCTTTTTTAAAAATCCTATAAGCAAATTCAATATATTCTTTTGCTTCAGGAGTATGTATCCAATTATTTATTTCACTATTTAGTAACTCCGTAGGATTTTCCTGATGATACTCTTTGTGAAATGCCTGAAAGTCTATATTGATAGAATCAGTAAAGAAAAAATCAACAGATATATTTTCAATTTCAGCCAGATATTCAATCATTACTATTGAAGGAAACTCCTCTTCCTTTTCATATTTTTCCAGAAGCAAGGCACTTATTTTAACTTTTTCTTCATATTCTTCATAAGTTCTATTATTCCGTAATATTTTTAAATTCTTGCCAATAAAATTTACAGAAAAATGAGGGAGTTTGTTAGTTCTTCCTAACAAATAATCTGTTGTTACTTTAAAGTAATCTGCCAATTTACTTAGGGTTTCAGTTTCAGGATTTCGTTCTCCTCTTTCATATGAGCTTATGGAGGATGTCTTTAGACCTACGATTTGTCCTAGTTTAAATTGACTTAATTTATCTCTTTTTCTTAGCTTTCTTAATCTCTCAGGAAACATATAAACCTCCTCATTACTATTTTACACATTCTGCAGAAAATATCAAGAATTTATAAAAAAATATAGTACAAAATACTATTTTAATCTATTAAAGTTAGTTAAATTTCACATATTTTAGAAATTACACTTGAATTTATTGCACTTTTAGTATATAATTACACTCATAGTAGAATTCATATGTCAGAAAAGATATTATTATGAAAAGTATTTTTAAATTATGGGTAGTAGCATAGGAGGTTAATTTATGAAACTAAATAGAGAAAAGGTATCTGAATTGATGAATAATTATTGCGCTGGTAATTATAATCGATTTGGTAGAGAATTAGGTGTTGACCCTGCACACCTTCACAGATTTATTAAGACTGGTGTTGGTGGTGGCAAAAAGATTGTATTTGGAATCATAAAGTTTTGTAAAGAGAAAAATATTGATTCCAATGACATGTTTATTCTGGATTAGGTGTGTGTGTTTAAATATTATCAATAGACTTTAAAGTTTGATCTGCATAGAAATTATCTGATTTAGTGCCAATCTTCCGAAAAATGATACATGGGGACACACCCTCTGAGTTTAGAGAAATGCTTATTAGGAGGGAATGTTCCCATGTATCATTTTCTACTTCGAGACTGTGAAAAAAAGTCTGTAAATTAAGAATTAATTAAATAGCTTTCTATGA
>CAYYEC010000409.1:0-3995 GCA_964470745.1 uncultured Eubacteriales bacterium
CTATAGTAGAGTTTATGAAAGATAATAAAATGAATGGCGTAAAATTACAGCCACAGTTACACAAAATAATCTGGAACCCTGAGAGAAGAGAAGTATAGGGCAGCGGAGTCAGGGGGATGGCTGAGTAGTAACAAGTACAAAATATAGAATAGGAAAGGATGAATTATAAATGGAAAAAGGTATTAATCATGAAAAAGCAGTGGTTGTTTTTAGTGGAGGACAGGACAGCACCACCTGTTTGTTTTGGGCAAAGAAGAAATTCAAAGAGGTAATCGCTGTATCTTTTGACTATAATCAAAAGCACAAGCTGGAACTTGAGTGTGCTAAAAAAATATGTGAAAAATATGATGTACAATTTTATTTAATGAATTTAGATCTGCTAAACCAGTTGACTCAAAATTCACTAACCAGGGATGATATTGAAGTAGATAAGGAAGTATCCGGAGAAGGATTACCAAATACCTTTGTAGATGGTAGAAACATGCTTTTCTTATCTTTTGCGGCAGTATATGCAAAACAAAAAGGAATTAATCATATAATCACAGGTGTGTCTCAAAGTGATTTTAGTGGATATCCGGACTGTAGGGATGTATTTATTAAGTCTATGAATGTTACTTTGAATCTTGCTATGGATTATCAGTTTGTTATTCATACTCCACTTATGTGGATAAATAAGCAGGAAACCTGGAAGATGGCAGACGATTTGGGTGTTTTGGATATCATAAAAAACGATACTTTAACATGTTATAATGGTATCATCGGAGATGGTTGTGGCGAATGCCCTGCGTGTAAGTTAAGGAATAGAGGGTATATGGAGTATATAGAACAAAAGTGATAGTGACAGTGGGAACTGTTAGCGTGAAACAAATATAAAAAAAGTAAAAACTATAAGAGATTTAATGCAACTATTTCCAGGCATTTCTAAAACTCATTTTAGCAGATTCTTTAGTAAATACATACTTTTTGTACGATTTTTCAACAAAAAAAGTAGATTATCTATTTATTCTTTTTTTATTTTTTTGTTGACAACTTACTATAAATAAAATATACTATATTTAGCTAAGGTTTCCTTTTATGAGTTATGAGGATTGCTTTATTCAAGAGGTTCAATGATAGTGCTTTCGAACGCTGGTGTCATTGAACCTTTTTGACATTATTCAATTAATAGCAAACCACCGTTACCATGACTATATGTCTCTTTGATTTTCAGATACTTTTATTATTACATATATGTTACACAAAAGAAAATACTTTGTCGAAAAATATAGAAAAAGATATTATAGAAAAATAGCTACATTTATATAACCCTTTATTCATAGCTGATTTGAGATACACTGAATTATTTAAACTCTTTGAAAGTCAAGTGTGAAGCAGATTTTATAAATAATTAGTAGTTGCAATTTTATTGATATTTGATATAATGAATTTGACAAATTTTTGTAAGGGGTTAGCGAAAGATGGAAAAAATGAGTTTTATAAGCATATTGACTGTTGTTTTGCCGGAAATAGTACTTGGAAGTGGCTTTAGCCTTTTGGTGATTGGAGAAAAAAGAAGATTAATATTGGATAGTAAAGAAAAAATTATAAGGGCTATAATATTTGTTTTTTTAATGTGTTTGACTCCCGTTGTGACAAGAAGGATTTTACCTTCTAAAGAATTTGTATTGATTGCTAATTTTTTAATGTATATAATAATTACAAAGTTTTCATTAAACATTAAATTATTAAAAGCTTTAATACAAACATTAATATTTGTTGGTTCAATTATAATGATTGAAAACCTTTTTTATCCAGTTTTTCAGGCATTTATAGACAATAACTTGGAAAGTACTTTATATACAAATGATATTATAAAGTTTATTTTTACAATACCACAAAAGGTAATTCATTTAATTGGTATAATAATACTTTGGAATATGAATATTGTACTAATCAATCTAAAAAAATATAAAGAAATAGCTTTTAATTCAACAATGACTATAGTACCTGTTTTAATAAGTATAGTGTGTATGTCATATATTCTCGTAAATAGTGTACATATGAGTATGGTATTAAAAATATTATTGGCTGTTTGTATATTCTTATTAATATTATCAGCTATATTTTTTACAAAACTGATTACTTCTTGGTGTAAGACCGTTAGGTTTGAAGTGGTGAAAAATGTAAGAGAAGAAAACAAGATAGTTGATTATATTTATTATCTTGCCCAAAAAGGAGATATACGAAGAATAATTAATATTTGCACAGAAAAGAAAAAGGAGTATAATAGAGATGAAATAGAGAGAAAAAAGAAATTGGGAGGCTAGTTAGTATGAAAAGTAGATTTTTATACAGAGGGATTGTTTTAGCGAGTATGTTAATCACTTTTGTAGCTCTGTACATTTCATCTCAGGCAAGTACATATTGGGCATATCAACCTAAGTTACCAAAAGCATTATCTAAATAATTTTTGTTTTGAAAAAATACTTTTATATATATAAAAGTATTTTTTCAATTCACGGGGACGGTTCTAGCAATTCACGGGGACGGTTCTAGTGGATACAAAATTCATGGGGACGGTTCTAGTGGATACATTTAATCATAATGTCAATATAGTTTCCAGTTACTTTAAGTCTAAATCATTATTATTTATTTTATTAAAGATATTCAACAAAAACAATACAGAAAATCAATAAAAATTGACAAAAATGTAGAAAATATCGACAAAAATCTATAGTGAGATTCCTCGATATACCAATAATTCAAAGAAAAAACATTTTGACTATAATCAAGTCACATGGTAAGATATTTACATATTGAAAAAATAATATAAATATTCAAAAAGATAGCATTGAAGGAAAAACTTAAATAAGTCAAAAAGGCTCTATGACAAACGCGTTGCAAAGCAGTGTCAAAGAACCTTTTGAATATAACAATCCTTATAAAAGGACTCCATGGAATAAGTATACTCCTTTTATGTTGGGTTGTAAATAACATGGAGGTGTAAAACACATGAAGAAAAAAATAGCTCTTTTTATTTTTGTATCTTTAATTTGTATTTCAACTTTATCTAGTTTTGCAGTTGAACTTTTATATCCGAATTATAACTATGCTTTTAGATGGTATGATGTTAGAACTACATCTGGGCAAAATTACTGTTACTTGAAAGTTAATGATGATTATTTGAGTTCACCATGGACGGGAGTAACGTCTACAGTACGTAGTAATTGGAATAACAATAGCAATGATTATGTTAATGCTGTATCATCAAGTTTTAGTACTTCAAAAGTTGATTATTATACTTTTGGAACTTGGCCAAGTGAGATTCCAGATAACGTTAACGCTGTAACTGATGTATATGATAGTAATGGTAATTGTCTAAGAACAGACGGAAAATTTAAAAGTGACTATTTAATTCATTATGCTCAAATTGGAACCAATCCTGCTCCAGAGGATGGAAATGGAAATGTAATAACAGTAACAACGACTTTAAAAAAAGTAGTGTTAGGGCATGAGTTAGGACATGTTTTAGGATTTGGACATCCTCCTAGTAGTAAAAGTTCTATTATGGGAGCGTACCAAACAACAATTACTAGTCCGGCAAGTTATGATAGGACAGAACTTGAAAACTTTTATGCTAATTAATAAAAAAGCAGTATATACAAAAGTAAATGGTGATAATTATTATCATGATAGAAGAATAAATATATAGAAATACTGGTAGTTTAAAAGAAAGCTATTAACTAAACTTTAAAATATATAATTTTTAAGTTTTTGGAGCTTTCAAGAGAATACTAAAAAATAAACGGAGGTGTCGTAAGTGAAAGGTAAGATAAATATAAAAAAGCGAATAGTAATAAGTGCTATACTTTTTGCATTATTTTTAGGTGTTGGTGGATATTTTATTAATAATAACAAAGTAGTTTATAATGAATCACCCAATATACAATCAAAAGAAGTTGGTTCGGAATTATTAAATATACATATGACGCCGTATGCTTCTTTAGATGTATTAG
>CAYYEC010000410.1:0-3991 GCA_964470745.1 uncultured Eubacteriales bacterium
GATCTATACCTTCTGAAAAAATCCCTCCTAATACTACAAATCCAATTAAGGATTCCCGGCAGGAACAACTGAATTTATTGAGAAATTCTATTCTATCTTCTTCTGACATATCTCCTACCTGAAGAATAGAGTTAATTTCACTGTTTCTTTCAATAAACCTTGAAGCAATTTCATTCATATATTTATATGATGGAAAAAACACTAAATAATTGCCTGTCTTTTGTTTAACAGCGGCTTCTATATAATCAACTATTTTATCATAGCTGTTACTGCGATTTTTATATTTAGTAGATATATTATTAGCAACCAATAAGCATAAATTCTCTTCAAAATATGGTGATTTCAATTTCATTAAATAATCGCATTCATTACCACCCAGTATTTCTCTAAAATAGTTTAATGGAGTAAGAGTAGCAGAAAAGAATATGGCTGTTTTTCCTCTCTTTACTGACTCACGTAATAAAAACGACGGGTCAATACACATCAATTTTATTTTTACTTCATTATTAATAACTTCAATATAGAAAAGATATTTTTCATCATAAAATTCAGAGATTTTCAAAAAAGAAATAACATTAAAATAGAGATTCATAAGCTCGTTGTGACCATCTGAGCCTTCATTTTTAGCCAGCCATTCTTCTGATTCCTTGACAAATTGTTTTAGTAATGGATACAGTTCTTCAGGTTCATTGTACTTAACCAAAAACAATCTATTACCACACTCATTTTTTAGTTTAATAAAGAAAGAATTTATTTTGCCAATAATCTTATGTATTTTTTTATCTTTATCTTTCATCAGTCTTTTTAAATCTAGAACCTGAGACTTGTAAATTTCTGCTGAGAACATTTCTCTAGCCCTATTAACCAGATTATGTGCCTCATCGATTAGAAAAATATAATCATTTGAATTGTTCATAAAAAATCTTTTTAAATATACCCTTGGATCAAAAACATAGTTATAATCACAAATTATACAATCCGACCAAAGAGATAAGTCAAGAGAAAACTCAAATGGGCACACTTTATATTTCTTAGCATACTCTTCAATTACTCCTCTATTTAGTTCAATTACATTTGTAATAATATCATATATTGCTTCATTTACTCTGTCAAAATGACCATTTGAAAATTCACAGGCTTCAGGATTACAATTGCACTCACTTTTAAAACATATCTTTTCTTTAGCTATCAGTGTAATGGTTTTAAATCTCAAGCCCTTGCAATTCATCTTTTTAAAAGCATCTTCAGCTACCTGACGAGTAATTGTTTTTGCTGTAAGATAAAATATTTTAGAAGCTAACCCTTCTCCAATGGCTTTAATTGAAGGAAATATTGTAGATACTGTTTTCCCTATTCCTGTAGGTGCTTGTGCAAATAGCTTTTTCTCTTGCTGGATTGTCTTATATGATGCTACAGCCAGTTCTCTCTGGCCTTTTCGATATTTTTCAAATGGAAATTCCAAATTTCTAATTGATATATCCCTTTCAGTATTCCACTCTAATGACAGTTTTGCCCAGACATAATATTTCTTAATTAACTCATTAACAAAAGCTTCTAATTCGGATTTCAGAAAGGTTTTTCTTAGATACTTAATTTCCTCAGTATCTAATTCACAATAAGTTAATTGAATAATAATTTTCTCAAGATTATTTTGTTCACAATAAATAAACCCATAGCATTTTGCCTGTGCCCAATGTAAATGATTATATTCCTCATCTATATACTCAAGAGCTTTGGTTGTTGTTTTAATTTCATCAATTACTATATTATTATCTTCTGAAAAAATACCATCAACTCTACCTTCAATAATAAAATTCAGGTCCTCAAATTGAATATTATGAGAAAGACTAATTTCTGCTTTATAATCACCATCTTTTGATTTTTGTATCTTTTTATGGAGTCTTGTTCCTTCCAGTGCCCTGTTATTTGTCATAAAACCACCACCAAGGCTTCCTGTTCTAAGAACAAATTCTACTAAATTTCGCACTGAAATACGCACTTCATTATTATTCATATACAATTGCCTCTATCTATTAGGAAATTTATATAAGAATATTATACCAAACATGTGTTCTTGTCAAGATTAGATACTCACCTTCAGTTCGTAATTTGTAAAAATTGCGAACTAAGTGCCAAATTCCCGTTTCGGAATCAAGGGGACAGTTCCATCGTTTTCCCTTCGGTCCTCCGCTTACGCTTCGGAAACGCTCGAACCGTCCCCTTGATTCCTTCACTGCTTAGGTGCCATACTAATCAAATTAATGCCTGAATGAGTGAAGAAATTAGCGGAGGAATCTTGGGGACGGATTCTGATGCTTCCGAAGTGAAACGAAGGACCGTAGGGAAAGCAGCAGAACCGTACCCCATGATTCCGAAGCGGGAAGACTACTTCACATTTTATTTAATTTACAAACTGCACTTATATTTCTGCTAAAACTATTTCTTTTTTTAACCTGGTCTTATTTAAGTCAATAATACGCTGGTTTTCTGAACCCCTGAATTTAAGCAACAGGCTCTTTTTTTCAATATCAAACCTGCCATCTACAAGAATATCAGTAATTTCATTTAAATTCTTCCAACCAGTTTATTTATCTATATTGTGAAGGATATATTCATAAGTATAACCTGTATAGGTCATAACACTATGTCCAAATTCCTTTACTTTTTTGCCTATATCTGCACAAACTTCTGCTTGTTCAAATGGCTCGCCTCCACTCAATGTTATTCCATCTAATAGAGGATTTCTTTTGATTTGATTAATTATTTCATCTACTTCAACAATTTCCCCTTTGTCAAATTGGTGAGTGTCCGGATTTTGGCATCCAGAACAATCATGTTTACAACCTTGAGTAAACACCACAAATCGAATTCCGGGTCCATCTACAATAGATTCTTTAATTATACCAGCAATTCTTATCTTATCCTTCATCTTTATCTCCTTAATGCTATTAACCCTCCAATTCACCATTTAAATGGGAATTGGAGGGTTTTGATCATCAGTTACTTGAAAAATGCTTTACCCTATCTCTTTCTTCTGCTTTCTTAGCATCATTAAATCGATCTAAAGTCCCAACCAAATATCCGGTTATTCTTCTTATTCTTTCAAACTTATGATTTTCCTCACTTCTTCCACAAGATGGGCATTTATCACCAATTATTCCTGTATACCCGCAAACCGGATCTCTATCTACGGGATGGTTTATTGAACCATATCCGATTCCAGCTTCCTTCATTGCTCTTACTATTTTTTCAAATGCCATAAGGTTATTTACAGGATCTCCGTCAAGCTCTACATAAGTTATATGTCCGGCATTTGTAAGCTCATGATATGGCGCTTCTAAACTAATTTTATCAAAAGCACTTATTTCATAGTAAACTGGAACATGAAAACTATTTGTGTAATATTCTTTATTTGTAACTCCTTCAATACTACCAAAAATCTCTCTGTCCATCTTAACAAAACGTCCTGCTGTTCCTTCTGCAGGAGTTCCTATTAATGAAAAATTCATCTTATATTTTTCACTTGCTTCATCCATTTTCTTTCTTATGTATCCAATTATTTCTATTCCTAAGTTCTGAGATTCTTTAGATTCTCCATGATGTTTACCTCTTAAAGCTTTTAAGCATTCGGCAAGCCCTATAAATCCAATAGAAAGAGTGCCATGTTTTAAAACTTCTCCAACTTCATCGTCTAATCCCAGCTTATCTGAATCAAGCCATATTCCTTGCCCCATAAGAAATGGGAAGTTTTTAACTTTTTTACTTGCTTGAATTTTGAAGCGTTCTAATAGTTGGTTAATAACAAGGTCTATCCTCTTATCAAGTTTATCAAAAAAATTATCTATATCTTTATTACTTCTCAAAGCTATTCTTGGAAGGTTAATTGTTGTAAAGCTTAAATTTCCTCTACCATATACTATCTCTCTTGATTGGTCATGCACGTTTCCTATTACCCTTGTTCTACAACCCATATAAGCAATTTCTGTTTCCG
>CAYYEC010000411.1:0-3990 GCA_964470745.1 uncultured Eubacteriales bacterium
CTGCAACATTGTGCATTACATAATCTTCAAAAAATTTCTCAAAGTACTCCTGGCAGGTTATATCCCTGTCAACAGCGTGTCCGCTTGCTGATTCCTTTTTATACTGCAGCATGGCCATTTCTGCATCATTCTTTGACCAGCCTTTTTCATAAAGATAAATCTGCTTTGGATTACCGTTTTGCTCTACATAGAATTTTATACCGTATCCATTTTTCCTTTTTACAAAATGCGCCATAAGCGACACCTCCCCTTACATCTTTTCATAAATGTGTATTGAGGGAAAGTTCAAAAGGTATAAATATCTTTTACCATCAAGGTGCCAGAGTCCATTCTTTTTTGACATGAATTCAAGCTTCTGCAGGATGAACTCTTCTGTCACACAGAAGTATTCTGCCATGTCCTCAATACTTTCAACTTTTCCCCTGCTTACTGCATACAGCAGGGCAGACGTGGGTACCAGAAAGTCCACAGCCCACCTTATGGCAGCAAGCTCTTTTTTATCAATATCAAGCCTTTCACTATAGCACATGTACCTTCTAGGAGTAATATCCCCTATGGTTGTCCTATAGTGGCCCAGCTCTTCAGCCAGCACACACCGGTACAGCCGCTCATTTCTCTTCAGCTTTTCATTGATAAGTATTACATAGTAGTTTCCATCACAATAATAATGCCCGTAAATTGAATCAGGTAAGGTAGCGAATTCCTTTATAATATGGCACTTGGCGGTTATTTCTTCCAGTTTTTCAGTATCTACCATATTTTTGACCTCTCTTATATCGAACATATGTTCTGAATTATAGCACATATTGGTCAGATATGGAAGAGAAAAATGATATTTATAACAATTTGTTTTGAAGCTATAAAAAATGTCTGGCCAAGAATTAATTTGTTTGATATAATACAATTTATAAGGGGGATAATAGGATGCAAGGAATTGACAGTTTAACTTCACTTTTAAGGTACCCTGGATCTAAAAGTAAGGTTTTAAAAAAGATACTGCCATACTTGGAAATTAAACATAAAGAATATCGAGAGCCATTTGTTGGAGGTGGGTCTGTATTTTTATCCAAAAATAGAGCTGAAATCAACTGGATTAATGATAAGGATACTGACATATCAACACTATGGAAAGTAATAAAAAATCAGCCTTTCGAGCTTATTAGATTGATAGATTCAAATTATCCTACTATTGATTTATGGAAAGAAGTTAAAAATAAAAAAGAAAGCTTAACTAATGTAGAAAAAGCATTTAGATGTCTCTTTTTGAATCGTACAAATTTCTCTGGAATTTTAAATGCAAGTCCTATTGGAGGTATGACGCAAAATTCAAATTATAAAATTGATTGTAGATGGAATGCTATAAAACTTATGCAAAACATAGTTAAAATATCCCGATATTTGGAGGATGTAAGGGTTACATCTTATAACTACAGTAAGTTAATAACAGAGGAAGGTAAAGATGTATTGTTGTTTCTTGACCCTCCTTATTACCAAAAAGGAAAGGTTCTCTATCAAGTATATATGACTCCAAGGCAACATGCTTATTTGGCAAGTTTATTAAAGGATACTAAGCATAAATTTTTATTAACTATAGATGATTGTGAAGATGTAAGAAAATTATACTCTTGGGCTAATTATAAATTTTCTGAGCAATGGAAATATACTGTTTATTCAAGTAATGAAGCATGTAAAAATGGAAGTGAATTATTTATTACAAATTTTGATATAGATATATCTAATTTTAAAGAGAGATTAAAGAGCTCATGAGCTCTTTAATCTCTCTTTAAACCTTCAATTGTTAACAAATCAAGTACTTTGGAGCCGGGCTTTAAGCTTATAGCAGTGTATTTATGAGCTAAAGCAACTGGAATAATTGCATTTTTATATAAGTCACATTCAAATTTATCAATTAATTTTATTGCTCTTGCGATTGAGTTATAATTTGAAAGTACGATTTTCTCTGTGTTAAAATCTTTATCTTTTAAATCTTTGTTATAAAATGGAAATGGCAATGAAAAGACAAAATGTCTTTTAGTCTTGCTTGTATAAATAAAGTCTTGACCATAGTATGTTTCAAAACCAAAGCCATTTTTTGATGGATTTCTTGAAAAAGCAATATATTTATATCTATAATCATCATCTACAGGGAAAATAGTATTAGATTTAATGTACTTACTTATTAATTCAGTATATTCTACTAATTGTCCTGTTTTTTGAATTCCGACAAATAATATTTCGTTTAATCCTTTTTGCAGTTGACATTTATTTATTGAATATAAGTATTTCATTATACATCGGTGAAGCCAAGCTGCTGTTCCAAAAATTGCTAGAGGCCCATCAACAATGAAAGATAAGTTATTAAATATACTTGCTGAAGAATCTGAATTATATTCTTCAATCATTCGTATATAATGAATAGGCATTATATGCTCTAAAACCATCATAAATCTCGATATAGGGCCACCATTTGATTGGTATTCAGAAACTTCTTCCCAAAGCCTTAAACAATCACTAGGATATAGCTCGTTTTTGCATTCATTACAAAACTGCTGTTCTTCTATATCTTTTAGTTGTATATTTTCAGTATTACATTTAGGGCATCGATGTAAATAAATCAAATTAGAATTGTTTTGATCACTTTCAGGACGATAAGAAGATAATTTAAATAATGTCGATCTTAAGCTTGTTTTATAATTTTTTTCATTTGTCCTATATTTTAAAAGGAGCTTGTCGGTGTTATATCTAAAACTATCTACAACATTATCTTTTCCTCCAGTTAATATATTAGCACTTGGCATAGGAAAGGTTAAGGAAGAATTATCATCTTGTAGCTCTGCAACCTTAAAAGGGTCAACAAATTTAGTTCCAGGTATTTTAATAGAATTGAACTTTTCTAAATCAATCAGCATACAGCCTATTTTAATGTAGCCTACTTTGGTACTTGGTAAATATCTATTTATACTTGATTCATAAAAACTTCCATCAGTAGCAATTATTTTACTGGGTAATTCAAAACAATCTATATTAGGAACATCAATAAAACCACTACACATTTCTTCGCATGATTTTTCATCAGGATTTTTTAGATAATTAGACTCACTTAAAAAATCTTGTATTTCTTTACTCTTAATTATATCAAAGTGAGAAGATTTATTTGCAAATTCATTTAAATATGGCATAATCTATCCTCTTTTTTATTTAGCATTATAGTTTTTCTCTTTTTCAGCATCAAATAAATCAATTTGAACTGGTACAACATATGGACTGGATAAAGTTTTAATTCTAGCAAAACCAACATCTTGGGCCCTAATTAACGACTTACTAAAGTCTTCAAAATCATAGAATTTAGAAAGCTCGTTAATCTCTTTTTTGTTATTTAAATGTGATATTACCCAGTTCTCAGTATTTGATAAAATATTTGGATGTATTGATGATACTTCCTGAGTAGCATATATAAGGGAGATCCTATATTTTGCACCTTCTTTGGCTAATCTAGGCCAAGTTTCAGTCAATTCCATACCTTTACCTATGAGGTTATGAGCTTCTTCAACATATATCACAATATTTGGTGGTATTTGACCAGTTATAAAAAAGTTCATTGATTTATTAAATATATCACTTGCGATTTGTTTACTTATTTTTTCTCTTAATTTTGCTTCACCTACAGATAAATCTAAAATTACGATTTTACCATTTAGTAGGTGAGTATATATTTCTTCACCAACTTCTTTACTTCTCCTATTTGAGTGATATTTTTTATATCTACTTATCAATTTATAACCATTTATAAAATTATTCATAGAATTTTTTCTGGCTAAAAGATTTAATATTGAGCTAAGTTCTTCATCAATCCAATTCTTATTTGAAGAACTTTTAAGAGGAGTTTTTAAATTTGCTTCTCTTGCATACAAAAACCATTTAACTGCTTCATCTAATGTCAATCCATACTTTGGATCTTTAATAGTTGATCCAGCAATTTCATTAATTTTT
>CAYYEC010000412.1:0-1719 GCA_964470745.1 uncultured Eubacteriales bacterium
AGAGACCAATAATAAAATATAAAATAGAAAAAATTAAAAATGCGTTTATTGTAAGAATAAGTGTCAGTATTAATTGATAAGGATTTTGAGGAAAGCTAAAACCATACAGCACTAAAGCTATAATAAATATAGGTACCACATTAAATACTACCAGGTATAACATTCTTCCTACCATACTTGAAAATTTAGTTAACATATAGCTTAATGGTCGCGATAAATAAACAGAAATATTCCCGGTCTTAACATCAGCCCCTATCTCCCAGATGATAGTTCTGTCAAACATAAAGATTGCAAAGGAAGTACTTAAAATAAGATAAGTAATCATATCTCTTAATGAAAGCACAGTATCAGTAACATTATTTGAATATAGAGCCTTCCATAACAAAACCTGTACAGATAACACAATAACTGAATGGACAATTTTAAGAAGAACTTCCGAACGGTACATTATTGATGATTTATAAGAAAGATAAACCATATATAAGTATTTATCCATATAACACCCCTTATACTTATTAATAAAAGTTACACGCTTTATACTTTCGGTCTCTTTACGTGTGCCAATGCCGCTTCACGATGTTCTGGCAGATAAAATTCCCTCATAATATCATCCGCAAAAACTGCTCCATCAAACAACATATCTATACCCTCAGGTGAAATCGAAATAAAACCATTATCTTCCATGTACTTCAATTTATCCCCGAATATATCAATTATATCAATTCCAAATTGATTTGCAAATCGAATTCTGTCGAAATGCATATTTTTTAATCCAAAAGTTAGCTGTCTTATCATTTTTTCTTTTGTAGTTATTTTATGGCTTTTTTGGATTGCCAGCTCATTTTTATTTAGTTTTTGTTGATAATTCTCCATTTGATTTTCATTTTGATATATATGTCCATTGAAATATGAATGTGCCGACAGTCCTATTCCTATCATATCTGCACCATTCCATAATTCATTCCTTTGAACATGTCTATATTCAGGAGAATACATAAAAGTATAATTATCCATAAAGAAATACCCATAATCAAGTAATTTTTTATAACCTGCTACAGCATATTCTGCTTCTGTTTTATCAGAAACAAGCTGCACTTTTCCTCTTTTATACTCCTTATATAGAACATTGTTTAAATACATTTCCATTTTATATATTGAAATATTACCAGGCTTCAATCTGGCTATACTATCAACAGAATTAATCCAGCTGTCCATAGTTTGATTTATCATCCCGGACATTAGATCAACATTAACAGAAAAAATCCCTGCCTTTCCGGCAAGCTCAAAAGTATCATAAAAATCTTTTACAGCATGATTTCTGCCATTTACAGCCAATACATCATCATCCACACTTTGGCAGCCAATGCTTAAGCGCCTCAAGCCTAGTGATTTAAGGAGTTTTAGCTTTTCTATAGTTGTTCTTATGCTTGGTCGCACTTCACAGCAAAACTCAAAATCATTTGCAAACTTAAATTTGGATTTAATAAATAATACCAGGGACTCTAATTGCATCTCACTTAGTAGCGAAGGTGTACCACCTCCAATATATAATGACCTCAAACATACATTTTGTAATTGGGGCTTGCTTAAATAAATTTCAATTTCTTTTTTTAATAAATCCAAATAGAAATCAGGAATTTGGTCATCTCCAATTTCAAATGATTTGTAGTAACAAAAACTACATTTCTTTTGACAGTAAGGAATATGAACATATAGGTT
>CAYYEC010000412.1:1729-3989 GCA_964470745.1 uncultured Eubacteriales bacterium
TTGAGTATTCAGATAAATTAATGGAGGGTATTGCACTATAAAATTTCCACGATTAAGCTCCATATTTTCCTCCATTTAAAAAAGAATTTTTTTCTTCTATACAAGCTATCAACTCATTAATCGTTTGACATCCATCATTACTAATTTCATCATCATTAAAAACAAATCCAAATTTGTTTTCAATATCTGCAGCTAATTTGAGAAATGATATTGAGTCCAATCCCAACTTTGTAAAATCATCATCCAAATTAATATTGATTAATTCATTTTTACAAATAGACTCTAAAATGATTTTTATTTCATTAAATATGATCATGTGTTCTACTGAATAATTTGAATTATAAGATTGGGTTTCGTTATTATCCAGCAAGACCGTCCTATTTTCTATTAGTGCCTTCCTGTCGATTTTGCCTGTAAATGTTCTTGGAAACTCGTTCAACCTGATAATATATGCAGGCATCATGTAATCTGGTATTTTGGAAGATAAAAATTTCTTTACTTCATCAGATAATATTGGTCTGTCACTCATAATATATGCATAAAGAAATTTGTCCTCACTAATCCCTTGCTTAGCAACAACAATTGCTTCTTTTATTAAAGGATGTTTTAGAAGGTTATACTCGATTTCTTCAAGTTCAATTCTAAATCCTCTGACTTTTATCTGGTAATCCAGTCTACCTAATAACTGAATATTCCCATCGGGCAGCCACTTTCCCAAATCCCCGGTCTTATACATTACCTTTCCATCTAAAAACGGATTTTTTATAAATTTCTCACTGGTTAATTCCGGGTTATTCAAATACCCTTTCCCAACACTGTCACCAGAGATGTATATCTGGCCCTCATTTCCTATCGGCTGCAATTCAAGATTTTCATTAAGTATGTATATGTATGTGTTTGCAATTGGCTTTCCTACAGGTGAAATATTGTCAAAACTGTCTAAATTCTTAATATTAAGCATCGCAGCAACATTTGTTTCCGAGGTGCCAAAATTATTATAACATTCAATTTCATTATAAGTTAAAAACTTTATAAAATTTTCAGAAAGAATTAATTGTTCTCCTGCTGTAATAATTTGTTTAATTGTATTAGATAGCCTGGAGTAATATTTCTCATCATTGATTATCAATTTTAAAAATGATACCGGTAAAAATAGTGTATTTATCTCTTCCTTCGAAATAAAATCAAGTAATTTTCCGATGTTTCGCTTAATGTTTTCATTAATAATATGTAACGTTCCACCAAACAACAAAGTAACAAATATTTCTTGATAGCTAACCGAGAAGCTAGGATTAAAGTATTGTATTACTCTGGTAGAAGAGTTCACAGATATTTGAGACTTCAAATAATACAATGCATTAATTAAATTCCTATGCTCAATCATTGCTGCTTTAGGAATACCTGTTGTTCCTGAAGTATATACGATATATGCCAAATCCGATGATTCCCTTATGTTTGTTAAATAACTATTAGCATTAAAATTATCATTATATATATCAAAATCTATTATTTGATTATTAAATTTAATTCCTTCAAGATAGTCAGACTTAGTTAGTAAACTGTCAACTCTACTATCCTCCAGCAAAAAGTTTATTCTCTCCTTGGGATAATGCGGATCAATGACAAGAAAAGCTCCACCAGCCTTTAAAATAGCTATCATGCCTATAATCAATTCCAGTGATTGTTCACATAATATGCCTATAAGTCTATTTCTATTGACTCCCATATTCCTCAAAGTATTTGCAAGAACGTCTGTCCTGTAATTTAGTTCATTATAACAAAGTCTTTGTTGTCCAGATATAATAGCGATATTGTCCGGCGTTTTTTGTGCCTGCTCACAGAACAGCTCATCCAGAGTTTTATTTTTAGGGTAATACATTTCTTCATAATATAATTCGTTTATTTTCACTTCATTAGATAATTTGTTAGAAAACACATTATCATTCATATGCTTTTCCCCCTTTCAAATGTTTAAAAATATCCTTTAGAGAATGAAAACAAAAGATAATATTAAATTCCCCTTTTGATCTGGCGGCCTTGTGAATGGTTAAAATGAAATGATAATATTGTTCGTTTTGGATAACATCGTTGTCACCAATGTTCTTATAGCAATTATGTAAAGAAGGGAGAACCTTTTCAATATGCCCTATCTCTTCTATAGCATTTTTCTTCCCATATACCATCAGATTAATATCCAAAGCTTTTTCCCCAGCGTAGTTATACAATTCTTTAGAAATAAAAGGTTTCTCATTATCTCCGA
>CAYYEC010000413.1:0-2198 GCA_964470745.1 uncultured Eubacteriales bacterium
GAACTATATAGTATTATAAATATGTATAAGTCAAAAGTCTTTAAAATTATGGAAGCTTATTTAAAAGTTGACAAGGTTTCAAAAATATTCAAGGTAAAGCCGGTAACCATTAGAAGATGGTGTAAATCAGGTATATTCAAAGCAAGAAAGATCGGTAAAAGCTGGTATATACCTAAAAGTGAATTGGCTTTACCCGGGGATAAAGAAATAATTCATAAGAATGGATAGCGATATGGTTTTAAAGTTAAATAATTTAAAAGCATCAATAACCAAAGTAGACCTTAAAGAACAAAAAGAGAAGTTTTTTAATATTGTCCAGGATGCATATTGCATATGTGATCTTGAGGGAAACTTAATTGATATTAATAAGACTGCAGAGAAATTGTTTGGCGACAGGAAAAAATACTTGGTCTGTAAAAACTTACTGAAACTTTTACCCAAACATCAAATTGTAAGAGCAGCTGAATTATTTAAAGAAAATGCTTTAGGCAAAAATGCAGGTCCTGAAGAATTTACCGTAATCAGAAAAGGTGGAAAGATAGTTGAAGTGGAAATAAGGACTTATCCAGTAAAAATAGAAGATATAACTACAGTGCTGGTAATTGTAAGGGATATCTCTATAAACAAGAACTTAAAAAGAGAATTAGAAAAGGCTAATTATAATTTAAAGCTTAAAACAGAGAAATTAGCAAAAGAATATGATAAACGGATAAATACAGAAAATAAATTCCAGGAAAAAGGTAAAGAGTATAAAGAACTTTTTAATACTTCTCCAGATGGTGTCGCTGTTTTGGATATAAAAGGTAGAGTAACATCATGTAATAGTGCAGTTGAAACCCTTTCTGGATACAAAAAGGATAAAATAATAGGAAAACATTTTACAAAATTAAAGTTTTTTGCAGCTACAGATATCCCCAAATATATAAAATTATTTTCAGCTATTTTAAGCGGCAGAAAGATAAAGCCCTTTAGAATCACCATTATAAACAAAGACAGGAAAAGGTTGATCACAGAAGCTCGAGTAGGAAGGATTAAAAAAGATAATAAATTATCTGGAATTCAAATAGTAATCAGGGATATAACTCAAATAATAAGGGACAGGAAAGAACTGGAAGAAAGTAAGGAGAGATTTCGGGTTTTATCTGAAGCTACAACTGATGGGGTATTTATTCATGATAAGTTCAAAGTAATAGATGCAAACAAAAACCTGGCTAAAATGCTTGGGATAGAGTTATTTGAGGGTATTGGAAAAAATATATTTGATTTTGTTACTCCCAAAACTAAGGCCAAGGTACTGAAGAAAATTATCATAAAAAATTATAAACCCTATGAGGGAGAAGCTGTTAGAAAAGATGGTTCCAAATTCCCGATAGAGATATTTGCAAGGACCATTCCATATAAGGGGAAAAAGGCAAGGATTGTCTCTATAAGGGATCTGACTCCATACAGAAAATATGAAGAAGAGATAGAAAGACTGGCAAAGTTTCCATCTGAGAATCCCAATCCAGTAGGCAGAATAGGTTTTGATGGAAAGATCCTTTACGGCAATAAAGCCTGCAAAATGAGGCTTACGGAATGGAAGTGTAGCATTGGGGGTTGTACTCCAAAGCCGATTAATAATGTAGTGATAAACATGGTAAGGAGTAAGTCTTTCAAACCTCAAATCTTGAATATAAATATGGGAGATAAGATATTTGAGTTTACGATTATTCCAGTAAAAGAGGCAGGTTATGCCAATGTCTATGCCAGGGACATAACTGAACGAGAGAAAGCCAGAGAAGATATAATCAATAGTGAAAAAGAACTCAGTGCAGTGTTTGACAGCAATCCGGTCCTGTTAACTTTAGTAGATGAGGATGTCCGTATTGTTAGGATCAATAAAGCTGCACTTGAACTTGCCGGATGTGAAGAAAAAGAAATAATAGGAGTTCGGTGTGGAGAAGCCTTGGGCTGTATTAACTCATTGGAAGATCCCAAAGGTTGCGGATTCGGGTCTAGCTGTAATAAATGTAATATTAGAAATACAGTTATAAATACTTTAAGGACAGGTAAACCCCATAGTAAAGTTAAAGCAGTTCTTCCTGTCAAAGTTGATGGAAAAGAGAAAGTATTAAATCTACTAGTGAACACTACGCCAATCGATATCGGTGAGAAAAGGTTAATCCTTGTAGCCTTAGACGATATTACAGAGCTTACGG
>CAYYEC010000413.1:2208-3982 GCA_964470745.1 uncultured Eubacteriales bacterium
CGGAGCATGAAAACAAATTAGAAGCTAGCTACACCAAGCTGCAGAAAACACTAAAAGACACTATAGATACTCTAGCTATCATTATTGAGACCAAGGACCCCTATACTTATGGACATCAGAAGAATGTAGCCCAGCTTGCCACTGTTATAGCCGAAGAAATGGGTCTGGACAAATACAGGATAGAAGCAATAAATACTGCTGCCAAGATCCATGATATAGGAAAGATAAATGTCCCGGCTTCGATCTTAGTCAAACCGGGTAAAATAACTGATATAGAGTTTAGCCTGATAAAAACCCACTCCCAGGTAGGCTATGACATGATAAAAAATATAGAATTCCCCTGGCCCTTGGCGGATATCATACTACAGCACCATGAAAGGCTGGACGGCTCAGGTTACCCCAATGGCCTAAAGGGAAAAGATATTATGCTGGAGGCTAAAGTACTGGCAGTAGCAGATGTGGTGGAAGCTATGTCCTCACACAGGCCCTACAGGCCAATGCTAGGTTTAGATATAGCTATTAAAGAAATAACAGAGAATAGAGGATTACTTTATGACCCAAAGGCGGTTGATGCCTGTCGCAAGGTCTTATTTGAAAAGAAGTTTAAATTCTAGCAAATTATGACCTTTCCCCCAAATACTAGTCCAACCTAACATATTAATTCCATAAAATGATTATTAATAATACTGTCATGCACTACCAAATTATAGAATTTTATACTTATATTAATGATATGCTATAATAATACTAAATTCCATTATTAATCTTTAATTCAGGAGGAAACATGAGTGACTCTACTATGAAAAGTACTGTCAGTAAGGGGGAATCAAAAAATCTATTAATAATTGCCGGAGAAAAGGCAAAAATAAAAGGACAAATAGATATCGATGAAGCTATTGATATAAATTGTGAAATAGAGGGAGAGATAAAAGCAAATGGTAAGCTAACAATTCAAAAAAATGGTCATGTAAAAGCTGAAGTTAATACCAAGGATGCCGTGATTAGTGGAAAATTTGAAGGGAACATGAAAGTCAATGGCAAGATTGAAGTTACAAAAAATGGTACTCTAAAAGGAAATATTACTACTGATCGTATCGTTATAAATGACGGTGGAATTTTTAGTGGTACAGTTAAAAGAATCTCTGAAGAGAAAAACCTCAAGCAGATCAAATCTGCTCCAAAGGCTAAAAAGAAAAAAGTTGCTAGGAAAAATGATAAAGAAAAAAGAGTTGTTGAGGAAAAGGAAAAAGTGGAAGTAGAAAAAATTGGGGATTTTAAATTTGACTATGGACAAAAAGTATAAACATGTTTAGCTGTTATTAAAGGATTGGTTTTAAGTGCAAGCTATTTATACCTATACCTATAATTGAATTTTTAGGGATCTCTGAGTGAATAAATTTTTAAAAAATGCCATAAATATTATTAGAGAAGAAGTAAAAATAGAAGGTCATATTTTTTCTTCTCAGCCTATTCAAATAAATGGTTTAGTAGTTGGAGAAATTATAGCTAAAAAGAAAGTCACTATTGGTAATAAAGGAAAAGTATTCGGGAATATTAAAACTAAGAATATAGAATTAGAAGGCAAGTTTAAAGGTAATTTAATAGCATCTGGAAAAATCGAAATATTATCTACAGGAGTATTTGTAGGTAATATGATTAGTAAAGATTATAAATTTTTTATAGTTGAAGGTGGGCTTTTTAAAGGTAAAAAAATTACCGTAGAAAATGAAGAAATTTTTAAAATAAATGGTATTGAAGAAATTAAAGACCTTAA
>CAYYEC010000414.1:0-3973 GCA_964470745.1 uncultured Eubacteriales bacterium
CATTTCCATACCAGTGGACTCTCAGATACAGAAAATAATGAGACTAAAATAATTACTAATAAACAAAATGGGAAAACAAATAAAGAAAATCTACTTAAATTAATAGCTTCTTTAACAGTAGTCATTTTTTTGATGTAAATATGTCTTAAATAATATACTAATAAGCAGGCTAAAAAGAAATAGAAGGAAAAATAGCTTATTTTATAGTTTAACATTGACTGTAATATAAAAACTGATAAGCCTCCAATTAGACATACATAAAAGTTATATTTTATAACAGTAAAGAACCAAACTAAGGTAGTAACAAATATACATAGAAATATTGTAAATGCTAAAGCATAGCTTTCATTAAGGTTTTCTAATTCAAGAAAGTAATTATGTGTCCAGGTTAAGAAATTCAAAAATGTTTCAAAACCAGATTTAATAGTAAATGCAAATCGACCTTTTGCATTTACTATGATAAATATGATAAATATAGATACAAAAGTTAAAATTCCAGTAAACTTAATAATTAACTTATTTAATAAAAAGATGGACAAAAAGATTACATTGAGAATAATAATTAAGAAAACTTTCTGGAGACTACTATTAAATCCAAAGGTATACACTAATGAATTCAAGATACTGTAGCTAACAAATACAACCAGTATGGAATTTATTAAATAATCAATGACTTTATTCACAAGAAAACCTCCAAATCAGTTAATTAGTAGTTTGTAAAGTTTCTTTTACGTTCTTATAATAAAATAAGTGCAAAATTATTTTCCTAAAGCTATATAACGCATTAACAAAATATTAGATCATGAATATATTTTAGTTGAGTTATATATAGCTAATTTCTTTCAAGTAAAGCTTTAGTATTACTTTCAATGTCAAATCTATATACGGAAATTTGTGCTTCAGTAAGTGCTTTTAATATTTCTATCTCATTAGGAATATTTATTCCCGCTGCAGTCTCTGGCGAGACATAAATCAGAGAAATATCATTTCCTAAAAATTTTGATTTATAAATATCTTCGTAAAGGGTATAGGTAAGGTTTGACGAAAAAATCATTATATTTGAGCTTGAATTATTTTCATTTAGGCAAAGGTGGATGATGTTTTCTACATCTACATCCTCATTAAAGGTTACTTTTGATAGTATTTCATAGATCTCATCAAAATCTAAAGGATTTTTCGCTTCAAAGGTGATGAATTTTTCTTTATGGAATATAAGTTTTATTGGAATCCAATTGTATAGACAATAATATATTACTGATACGATCGTCTCAATCACCTTATCTTCAATCATTATATTGACATCATTTGAAAAAGTATTTTTCTTAAGATCGAGAATAAGGTATGCACTGTTCTTGGAGGTGCCATCATAATTTTTAACCATAAAATCACCCATTTTTGAGCTTAATTTCCAATGAATTTTTTTTAGGGTGTCTCCATAAGCAAATTTTCTGACATCTGAAATCTGAGACCTGTCTTCTTTGGTTCTACTTATTATAGTCTTTGATAATGAGCTATAATCATTATCAATTTTCATTTTTTCAAGAGGTATTATTTTAGGATGAACAGTCAGATACTTATGTTCTTTTATTTTATATGTTAAATAATAAAGTCCTAAAAAATCCATAAAGTTTATAGAATATATCCCAGCAGAATAGCAGCCCCGATATTTACAATCTATAGTATAATCAAGCTTCTTTGAAGAAAAAGGATTTAATGAAAAATTGACAGAATGAAATTGATTAGCAAATATAGTGTTTTCACCCAAAAAAGATACTTCTACATATGGAAAGAAAAGGAATCCCTCGTTATTTAATCTAAAGGTGTAAGTTATAATATCACCTTTTAAGGCAAATCTTTTATCAATTTCTTCACTGTATTTAAAGGTTAAATATATAAAAAAGGTATACGCAAAAGAAGCAAATGGTAGAGTAACTATAACAAAAAACAAAGTATATGGAACTCTTCCGCCATAAAAATATATAAATATAATTGAAAGTGCCAATAAAGAAAAGTAAAGTATTCTATTATTTTTCATTGTGATCCACCATCGGTACAGTTGTATTATTAACAATTTGCTCAAGAATATCAGTTGAACTTATTCTTTTCAATTTTGATTCCTGTTTGAGTATAAAGCGATGTCCGAGAGTAGGATAAACCATTTTTTTAACGTCTTCCGGAAGAACATAATCTCTGCCATTATAAAAAGCCCAACCCTGAGCTGCTCTAAATAATGCAAGAGAGCCCCTGGGACTGACTCCTAAAGAAATATCAGGATGATTTCTTGTCTGACTGACAATCTTAACTATATAGTAATCAAGGCTTTCATCTACATGAACTTGCCGAATTTGCTTCTGGAGAAATATTATATCTTCACTGTCTGCTACCGGAGAAATATTATCTATAGGGTTCTCATATTGATATTTTTTCAAAATAGAGATTTCATGAGGAAGTTCAGGATATCCGAGAGAAACTTTCATAAAAAATCTATCCAACTGTGCTTCCGGTAATTGATATGTTCCCAAATATTCCACAGGATTTTGTGTTGCAAGAACCATGAAAGGCTTGGGAACTTTATAGGTGACTCCATCAACAGTAACTTGATTTTCTTCCATAACTTCAAGCATACTTGCCTGGGTCTTAGGGGAAGTTCTATTAATCTCGTCTGCCAGGATTATATTACTCATAATGCTTCCGTGCTTAAATTCAAACTCGCCGGTTTTTGGATTGAACATTAAGAAACCGGTGATATCAGAAGGAAGTATATCTGGAGTGAACTGGATTCTTCTAAATGACGAATTAATTGATTTTGCAAGAGAAGATACCAGACTTGTTTTACCTACACCCGGAACATCTTCAATTAGAACATGACCATCACAAATCAATGAAATTACAATCAATTCAATAGCAGTTTTTTTCCCGAAGATAACCTTTTCTACATTTGACACTATATTACCAAGAATTTTAACAGAATCAGCCATAATATATCATCCTCACAATTTATATTTTGGAATTTACAATTATATTCTAGCACATGAAATAATTATGATAAACACGAAAAATTTCGGATTTTGGTGGCTTTTTTTAGTATGAAAGTGTACTTTACTTTATAATTTGTTTTTATCCCTGAATTCAGTTAGGGTCAGGCCTGTAATTTTCTTAAATAGCTTCGAAAAGTACTTTGCGTCATTGTATCCTACATAATCACATATTTCATATGCTCTTAAATTAGTTGAAAGCAGAAGTTCTTTAGCTTTTTCAATTTTCATATAAATTTTATACTCAATGAAGCTCATTCCGGTTTCCTTTTTAAATAGCTCACTAAAGTAGGAGGGGCTTAAACGTACTTCTCTTGAAATATGCTCAAGTGACAGGGCTTCACTAAATTTTTTTTCAATTATTTTTTTTGCTGATTCTATTTGGGAAGAATCTGTCGTGATAGAACTATGATAGTTCTTAAAAATATTTTTTCGTTCATTAGTTATCTCACTAATTATATCTGAAAGAACATTAAAGATTTCTTCTTCGTCAACCGGTTTAGTCAAATAGTGTCTTACTCCAAATTTCATAGCAGCCTTCGCATATTCAAAATCACTATATCCACTAACAATTACAATTTTAATTGCCGGTTTTATTTCTTTGAGTATCTCAATTAGCTCAATACCATTTAGACCAGGCATTCTAATATCTGTTAAGAGAATATCAGGACTGGTAGATTTACAAATCTCAAGGGCTTCCAGGCCATTGGAGGCTTCACCAATAAGAGACAGGTTCAGGTCATCAAAAGGGATTGAATCAATTATGGTAGTTCTAACCCATTTTTCATCTTCTGCAATAACAAGTTTCATATCTACACCCCAAACATAAAAAGTTTACTTTATTTTTCGCACTTAATCCTTTACATTCTTATAATAAAATAAGTGCGAAATCATTTTACTAGTGGTTTGTAAAGCTTCTTTTTCATAGTTTATTTAAA
>CAYYEC010000415.1:0-3971 GCA_964470745.1 uncultured Eubacteriales bacterium
ATTATCTAACGCCTAACGTTTTTGATAAATTTAATTTTATGGTTCGTTATCTATAGTTCAGCTTTTATTATATTCTATATAAACTGTAAATACAATTTTTTTAATGATCTCAAAAATACTTTTTGAGAATTAGTTATAATATATTGCGTACAATATATATGTCTGTTATTATTATTTATGAAACTTTGAAAATTTTGGAGGAATAGATGTTAAAAAAATTACATCCTAATTTACTAATAGATAAAGTTCAAGATTTAGATTTGAGAATTCTTAGTAAAAATAATATTAAAGGTTTAATCTTTGATATTGATAATACTCTTGCAGCTCATTTTCAAAAGGAAGCAGATGATAATATTCTTAAATGGCTTGAGAGACTTAAATCTCAAGGATTTAAATTTTGTATTGTATCAAATGCTTCTAAGGAAAGAGTAACAAAGTTCAACGAAAAAATAAGTGCTTATGCTTTACATAGAGCTTCAAAGCCCAGTAAAAAATCACTTTTGAAAGCTGCTAAATATATGGAGATAAAACCAGAGGAGACTGCATTAGTAGGAGACCAGATTTTTACAGATGTATTGGGTGGTAATAAGCTTAAAATGTTTACTATCTTAGTAAATCCTATAAGTGAAAAAGAAATATTATTTATAAAACTAAAAAGAAATCTGGAAAAATGGGTAATTAAAAATTATAGAGATAAAAAAGGAAAAGGGGATTAATGTTGATTGACAATAGAGTGAATGGAAACACTGTGATGATGGCACTTATAGGCAACCCAATTGAACATTCTATATCACCACAGCTACATAACACAATAAGCAATTTGATAGGCTTAAATGCAATTTATATACCTTTTAAAGTTGAAAAAGAAAATTTAGAAGATGCTGTTAAAGGATTTAAAGCCTTAGATGTATTAGGCTTTAATATTACTGTACCCTATAAAAAAGATATAATGAAGTATATTAATGATAACTCAAAGGAAGCTCTTTTAATGGGGGCTGTCAATACTGTTAAAAAGATTGATGGAAGGCTATATGGATATAATACTGATGCAGAGGGCTTTGCAAGATCATTTAAAGAAGAAGCGAGATCAGATTTTAAGAATAAGAATATTTTTATTATCGGAGCAGGTGGGGCTGCTCGTGCAATGGCTGTAAAAATAGCTTTTGAGGGAGCAAAAAATATAAGTATTGTTAATAGAACGGAAGCAAAGGCTATTGATATAGCTGATATTATAAACAATAATATTGATAGAATAGCTAAAGGATATAGTCTGGAATTTGATAATATTAAAGAATTATTTATGCAGAGTGATATCATTATAAATACAACATCAGTGGGTATGTATCCCAAAATTGATGAGTATCCATTAGATCTGGATAGTTTTGAATTTAATAGTAATCAGATTGTATACGATGTTATATATAACCCAGCTAAAACAAAATTTTTAAGCTTAGCAGAGAATAAAGGATGCAAAATAATAAATGGTTTAGGAATGTTGTTTTATCAAGGAATCTTTGCTTATGAAATTTGGATAGGTAGAAAGCTTTCTGGGGAGGTCTTAAATTTAGTCTTTAAAGATTTCTCTAAGATTTTAGGGAAAAAATAGCCTTGATATTAATATAAGGATCAATTAAAATTTTACTTCTGATTTATTTTTGTAAAATATCGATGGTTCTACGATTTTTAAAAAATATATAGTAAATTAATTTTAATTTATCCCTAAACTTTGGAAGAATTAATTGACTATGTTTTAAATTTGAAATATAATCTCATTAGTAAGTGTTTTTTGGATTTATTGTTGCCCATAAAGAGGGAGGAATTTTTAATGTCTGAGATAAAAAACTATATGGAAGTAATAGTACAAAATTTAATGCCAGAGATACTTGAAGATATTAAGATGTGTAAATGTGATATTTGCAAGATGGATATTTGTGCTCTGGCTTTAAATGACCTTCCACCACAATATGTTGTTACTGAAAAAGGTGAAATATATTCGAAGATAAATTCATTAAGACAGCAGTTTGAAGTTGATGTCATTTCAGCTATAACAAAGGCTGCGGTTTTGGTAAAGAGAAATCCTAGACATGAATAATTTATCTTTTAAAGTTAGTTTTATTGATTATTAATGCATAATTAGAGCTTTTGAAAATTTAATAAAATTGCTAGGGGTGCCGTAAGGCTGAGAGAGAGAAATCTTAACCCTTTAAACCTGATGTGGTTAGTACCACCGTAGGGAAGCGTTTAATAGTTGTTGTTTGTTATTAGCTTATCCTTACGGGTAAGCTTTTTTATTTGGTTTCACGGACGAAGGAAAGAAACAAACAAAGACTAGTGTGCTAGATGCCCATGAATTTTTATTAAACTTACTGGGATATTTTGTTAAGGAGGTGAACGTATGAATATCTTTTTTAATGGAACTTGTATTGAAATTGGAGAAAGTAAAAACATTGAGGAGTTCTTATTAGAGAAAGGAATTGAGTTGGATAGGGTCGTTGTTGAATACAATTGTAGTATTGCAAAAAGAACAGAATGGAATCAGATAATGTTAAAGCAGGATGATAAATTAGAAGTTCTGAAATTTGTAGGTGGAGGGTGAAAGGCAATTATGAATTGAGAATTAAAAATTGAGAATTGAGAATGAGGTTAAGGTTGAGAGGCAGAGGGAGATCGGAATTGAGATTTGAAATTAAAAATCGGAGATTTTAAGTAGTTATTCCACCCGTTACTCCCGAATAACGAAAAGAGGGATATGATGAATGATAAATTGATAATTGGGGGAAAAGAGCTTGAAAGTAGGCTGTTTATAGGTACTGGGAAGTTTTCTTCAAATAAGATGATACCAGAAGTTATTAAAAGTTCGAAAGTACAGGTTGTAACGGTGGCTTTAAGGAGGATTGATTTTGGTCATGAGGGTGAGAATATGCTTAATTTTATTTCAAAGGAATGCATATTAATGCCAAATACTTCTGGAGCAAGAAATGCTGAGGAGGCAATAAGAATTGCCAGATTGGCAAGAGAAACAGGATGCGGTAATTGGATTAAGATAGAAGTTATATCTGATAATAAATACCTTTTACCAGATAATTATGAAACAATAAAAGCTACTGAAGTTTTAGCTTCAGAAGGATTTGTGGTACTTCCTTACATGTGTCCTGATTTGATGGATGCAAGAAGAATGAGAGATGTTGGAGCAGCCGCTGTTATGCCATTAGGAGCTCCAATTGGTACTAATAAAGGACTTAAAACAAGAGAACTTGTAAAAATATTAATTGATGAAGTTAATCTTCCTATTATAGTTGATGCAGGTATTGGAAAACCATCAGAAGCGGCAGAAGCAATGGAATTGGGAGCAGCAGCAGTATTGGTCAATACCGCAATAGCAACTGCAAGTGACCCTGTAATGATGGGCGAGGCTTTTGGGTTAGCTGTTAAAGCAGGAAGAAAAGCATTCCTGGCGGGAACCGGAGCTGTGAAGGAGTATGCTGAAGCATCATCTCCATTAACTGGTTTTTTGAGATGAAACGTAAATAAGGAACGATGAAAGTGTGGTAAATATGAGTTTTTACAATGAATATGAAAAGTATAAGGACTTTGATTTTAAAAAATATTTTGAAGGAGTAAGAAAAGAAGATATACTGAGAGTTTTGGAAAAAGAAAAGTTAAATGAATTAGACTTTTTATCTCTTTTGTCACATGAAGCTGAACGCTATCTGGAGCGGATGGCTGTGAAGGCTAAAGATTTAACGCTAAGGCATTTTGGGAAAGTTGTTTTTCTATATACACCATTATACCTGGCTAACTATTGTGTAAATCGATGTGCATATTGTGGTTTTAATGTTGATAATAAATTGATAAGAAAAAAACTATCAATAGAAGATGTAGAAAAAGAAGCAAAAGCAATTTCAAGTACAGGATTGAAACATATTTTAATTTTAACTGGAGAATCAAGACATCACACTCCTGTGAAGTAT